>JAPPFH010000013.1 GCA_028875185.1 Chloroflexota bacterium
GGATTTAGGGTGGGGGAAACGAGGGATATATCAACACATTCACCACTCCCATAGCCCCCGGGCCGTTGGACGCAGCCACGACATCCGCTAAGATTATCGTATAGGCGCCGCAGTCAGGGAGTCTTTGCCAGGTGTTATCACTGCGTCTTTGGCGGATAATCGCCGAAGCCGATATCCACGATCCCATTTTTCGGCGGGTCAGCCAGATTCAAAAGCCGGCCGCCCGCTCGCTGCCGCGCCTAAAGGCGCCGCGGCTGCTTTGGCTGATCGCGCCAATTGCGCTCGGGCTGATGCTTATCATGGCGCCCCAGTTGCTGGCGCTAGTGATGGTCGTTCCGATCGGCATGATCACACTCATCGTCGCCTCGCCCGCGCTTCTGCCCGCCGTCATTTGGCTGGCGGGCGCATTTTCTACCGGCGAGATCATCAGCGGCATCTATCGCGAGAGGCGGCAGCACACCTATGATCTAATCTGCGCCTCGACCCAAGGTCGACTCAAAGCCAGTTGGTCATTCGCCACTGGTTTGCTCCATCGCGGCGGATTCTTCCTGCCGCTGCGTTGGGGGACGCGGACTTCGCTGAGGGCCGGCAGCGCGGCGCTCGTTGGATTGACCATCGCCACGCTCGTATTCGCGCTCTCCGGCGCGGCCAATTTCGGCCTCGCGCAGCTTCGCCTGCTCACCCTGCCGCTGATATTCATGGCGCTGTACTTCAGCAATATGACGCAGTCCTTCGCGCTCAGCCACATCATCGGGCTGCTGGCCAGCAGCTTCGATTGGACGAGGCGCGATGCGCTGCTGGTTGGTCTGCTAGCGTACGGGCTGCTCAATTCGCTGCCGCTTTTTGGCGCCGGGCTGGTTTATCTGCCATTCCGCTGGCTCGTCTTTGAGCCGCACGCGCTGGCGCTGCTCTTGGTCGAGGCGCTGGCGCTGCTGCTGATCATCGCCGCGCGCGAGCTGACGATCGTGGCGCTGTGGTCGGCGCTGAAGCGGCGGATGAATGAGAGGCTGGGCGAGGTGGGGAGCAGTGACGTGTTGCGGCGGGATGCGCTGTTTAGAGCAGCCTGACTGCGATAGAAACTTCCGGAGTCGGCCAGATGTCAAGCCAGCCGGCGGCGAGGTCGCGGATGGTGAGGTCAAGCCGTTGGATTTTCATTGTTTATTCACCATCTAGCTGACGCCACAATTCCCAGTGATTTATATCATTGTCAATATCTTCATAAGTGTATTCCATTTCTTTTAGGAAAACCGAACGCAAGATCACATTGATGTAAGCATAGACTTCTCTTAAAGAAAACGCACATTCTTTGTTGCTTTTTGGATGTATACGATTGTGGCGAAAGTTCGCAAGCTCGTTGACTATATGGTCTCTTCGGTCTGGTGGGAAATGGCGGGCATAGAGGTTACTGCATTGAAAATAATCGGCGTTGGCGTTGATGACTTTCTGCAAGATGCCAAACATACCCTTCTTGTTGCGCTTCAAAAGCCTTTCCAGTACGTAAGTTTCAATATGAGTGAATGCCTGTAATATGTTGGTTTCGTTGGGTTGATCAACCATCTCATAATAGTGGTAAACCAAATCTTCAACGAATGCGAAATTCTCTCGCCACTTAGGAAACAAAGTTGCGAACTTTATCATATTCTCTTCTCTTCCAAGCAACAGCGACTGAAATATGTCATACTTTCTGTCTCGCTTCGTGTAAGCAATATGCCCGTAATTGAGTTCTAAACTCAATAAACCAGACCGTGTTTGACTCGAGCTTATGGAAACACTATGGGTTTCAATATATGCTCTCCTCCCGGTAATTATCGAGAGAAAAGAAAGTAACTGCGAATAAACTAGCGAGTTGACCTCAGCTTGTGGCGTAGGATTCCCCAAACTAATGGCAATAAGATACCGTGTAGACAAATGTCTGGATGCGCCTGACGGCCCGAGCGATATTGTGATAGTTCCAATATCAATTTCAATTGAGATTGGTTCTGGCTGAGTGTACACAATTTTATCAATATCACTGACGCGGTAAGCCCTGCCCTTTGGAAGGATTTCCTTCCACACATAATCAACCGCATGAGCGATGCTGTATTCGTCTAAACCAGGGCAAGTCAAATGTATATTCTGAGGAGATTGCACTTGTGCTATCTCGTCATCATCAAGCAGCATACCTATAGCAACACAGTCAGCGTATACGAATTCATGTTTATAAATATAAGCGCCTACAGTGAAACGCCCAAAACTATTTTGTGATGTACATTTTAATAATGTGACCGCCTGGATTTTCTTGGATTCCCCAAACAAGTCTCCATAGACTGTAGAATTATTAGGAACTTTTTGTTTGTCCCAATCAAATTCTTTCGGAAATATCTCTAAAACTGGAACATGCCCAGAACCGTACGTCAGAATGCCTGTAAACTTTTCATCCTCGTTTCCCTTAATCCACCACATCCCCTTCAAAATTGTCTTTGTACTCATATCATTCATCTCCGCCGAATGAAAATGCGGGCGTACTTCTTTTGCCCACTGATATAGCAGTGGGGTTTCGTGCCATCCCATAGCTGGGCAGACTGCCCTCGACCATTGTCTTCCGAAATACCTAATATCTCAAATTGCTCCGGATTGTGCTTGTTCAAGAAAGTAATCGGCACGCCCATCGCTCCGTCCCAATCCATCGGAATCTCGGCGGTCTTGGACACTTCTATCGCATCGTAATTGTCATACTTCGGATATTCTTCTGGCGAGTATTTCTTCCACAAAATCAGTTCTTCATGCCGTTGGCGGTAGTCCAGATTGGTATACCAGCAAGCGCTTCCAAGCCTGCCATAAACAACGCCGTCTACGATCCTGTAAGCGCTGCCCTCTTTCTTCGTATCCATCAATTCTTTTGCGTATTCTTCTGGTACATCAAAGAGCATGTCCTTTCCGCGAGGCGTAATGCCAAGCCACAATTTGCCCCATTTAATCAACGGGAAAATCTCCTTATACTTCATTGCGTTCTGATGACCGATAATCAGAAACTTCTTGTCATACTCGATCAACTGCGCCACATATTCGCGGAAGAGCGAAAATGGCGGATTCGTCACCACGATGTCGGCCTGCTTGAGCAGCTCGATGCACTCGGCGCTTCGAAAGTCGCCATCGCCGTCGAGATAGTGTATGCCGATGTCTTCGACTGAGGGAACGCCCGTCTCGTTTTCTGTGCCATCGTATTCCAGCCAGATGGCCTTTTCGGCGTCGTGCTGGCTGAACATATCCATTTGCTGATTCTTGTAGCAGGTCGTGATCAGTTTCTTGAGTCCGAGGACGCGGAAGTTGTAGGCGAAATAATGGAAGAAATTGCTCACGCGCGGATCATCGCAATTGCAGTAGACGACCTTCCCGCGAAAGTGGTCGGTGTAATGCCGGAGTTCGTTTTCAATATCGACAAGTTGCGTGTAGAACTCGTCTTTCTTATTCGACTTCGCCTGGTGCAGGTTTCGATTCGCCGACATATTTTCCCCCACCCTACGCTCCCTCCCCCAAAATGAGGGAGGGACTTCAACCGCTTGCCTATGTCGCTTCGCAGTATAACAGATTGTATCGGATTGCTTGTCAGGCTCGGTCAGTGTCGCCCGTTACTCCCAGCGCCCGCTCATAAGCCGCGCGCGTATCAATATCCAGCAGCACGCCCTCATCAGCGACATCCACCAGACGCAGCCGCTCTCGCGCCGCCTCAATCGCATCACGCGGCTTCGCATCGGGCGGCAGATCCAGCATCGCCTCCCAATACGCCCGATCCAGCAGCACCGGATGCCCGCGCCGGCCAGCGCAGCGTGGCGCCACATTCCAGCCCGCTTCCTGCGCCGCAAGCAACCGCTCAATCACCGCCTGCGTCACAAGTGGCATGTCCGCTGGTTGGATGAAACATCCATCAAGTTCCGCCGGCAGCACGCGCAGGCCCGCCTTCACTGACGACAGCATCTCGCCGGTGGCGTAGTCGCTATTGTGGACGCAAGTTACATTGAGGTCTTCCACGGCGGCGCGGACCTGGGCGGCATCGCGCCCAGTCACGACGAGCGCGTTTCCCGCGCAGACAGAGGCGAACTTGGCCGCGACATGGCGCACGATCGGCAATCCATCGCGCCAGGGCAGCAGCACTTTGTTTTCAACCATTCGCGAGGACAGGCCCGCCGCCAGAATAATCGCGCCATAGCGAACCCCCCTCAATCCCCCCGTAGCAACAGGGGGAAGCTTATCCGCCTGCGCGCGTGAGGGTTTGACGACGCTCCCCCTCCCTCTTTGTGTACGAGGGGGGCGGGGGGTGGGGGGCGGAGGCATGATGTCAATCCGTCTTGCTGCGCGGCATCGGGCGTTCGGCGATATCTTTCAGCAAGCCGCCGTGCCCCATGGATACGAGGTTGGCGCGCGTTAGGCGTTCGCCGCTGAGCAGACGCGGCAGGATCCAGTCGATGACATTGGTCTTCGGCGATTTGATGCAGCCCGGCGCGCCGACCACCGGCGCATCGCCCAGATAACCCAGCATCAACAGCGTACCCGGATCAACCGGCACTCCGTGAAGCGTAACGCTCCCGCCCGCCAGCGCCAACGCGGACGGCGCCACATCTTCCCGGTCGATAATCGCCGAGATGCTTGCGATGAGAATCATGTCGGCGTTCGCCTGCGCTCGAATCGCATCGGCGATAGCTTGCGCATTGTGCAAAACGAAGGTCGGCTCAAGCAATTCGCTGCCCCAGCCCTCGATCCGCTTGCGCACCGGGTCGTGAAAGCTCTTCAGCAAGCGCGACCGCGTCGCCTCGGTGCCAGATACGATTAGCGCCACGCGCATCCGCTGAAGGGGCCGCACTTGCAAGACTGCCCCGCTCGCTTCGGCGATGCGCTCGACATCCACCACGCGCGCAGCCGGGACACCAAAAGGCACGACTTTCACCAGTGCCACCATCTCGCCGACATCGACCAGCGAATAGGCGCGCAGCGTGGCGATGGTGACGCCATCGTAGATATTATTGATCAATTCCAGTCGGGGCACATCGACATGCAGGATGCCGCGTAAAGCCGCCGTGAGGTTCGCCCGCCCGACACCCGGCGCGCGCATCAGTACGTTGGCGCCAGCCATAGATACGCCTATGCGTTCGGCCGCGGCGTCTTCATGCAAGTCGGCGGCGCTCAATTGCATGACCGTGACCCGCTCCAACCCAAGCTGACGAAGCGCCGCCAAGTCCGACTTGCTTAGACGGCGCCCTTTGTTCAGGATCAGTTTGCCCGCTTTATCGTAGAGTTTGTGCGCCAGTATCGCGCCGAGCGACTCGTCGATCGGCGCCTCACCGAACTTCATTGGGTCCGCCCTGCAATTTCATCACGTACGTCCATGCAGTGTCATTGGTCAGTGTCGCCGGGGCTGTGTCTACGCGCCCCTACGCGCCCCTACGCGCCCTACGCGCAGGCCATTGCGCACCGCGATGATCTCAGCCAGGATGCAGACGGCGATCTCCTCCGGCGTGCTTGCGCCAATATCGATGCCGATCGGCGTCCGAATCCGCGCGATCAACGCATCGCTGAGGCCCGCTTCCTTCAGCCGCGCCACGCGCTGGCGATGTGTGCGTCCGCTGCTCAGCACACCCACATACGGGATATTCGCCGGCAGCGCCGCAATCAGCGCCTTATCGTCAATCTTGGGGTCGTGCGTCAATACAGCGAGGTAGGCGCTGCGATCCAAGCCGAGCTGCGGCAAGGCTTTGTCGGGATAGCTGTGCAAGATATTAGCCACACCGGGGAAGCGCTCCTCAGAGGCGAAAGCGGTTCGCGGATCGACAATCGACACGCGAAAACCGACCTGCCGCGCCATCGCCTCCAGCGGGATCGCCACATGCACACCCCCGATGAGAATCAAGTGAGGGCGCTCGACCTGCATATCGACCATGACGCGCGAGTCGCCCATCATTGTAATGCCGCTCTTTACGGATCCCGCCGCGAGCGCCTTCATGGCGCCTAGTAATTCGTCGCTGAGATTAGCACTGCGGTACAAGACCTCGCCGGTGCCATCAAGCAGGACTTTCTCGCCGATTTGCTCGCCTTCCAATAGCGTGACGGTGACACCAAAAATATCTTGCTTTGCCAGGTCAGCGAGCGCATCCCACCACAAGTCATCGACCGGCTCGACGAAGATTTCAATGCTGCCGCCGCAGGTCAAGCCGACCTCCCAAGCCATGTCGTCAGCCACGCCAAACTTCAGCAGGCGCGGCTTTCTGTCACGCAAGCCGGCTATCGCTTCTTCGACGACTGCGCCTTCCACGCAGCCGCCGCTCACCGAGCCGATCATCGACGGCGGGGCTGTGTCTACGCGCCCCATTTCACCGCTAACGCCCATCTTCGAGCCTTCACGACGCGGCGCCGATCCCCAGGTCTTGGCTACCGTCGCCAGCGCCACGTTTCGCTCTTCCGCCAGCCAGCGGTTCATGGTCTCCAGGATATCGAGCATGGTTCGGCTTTCCTTTCCGCCGGCGGACGCAGCAAGCGGTGTCTAGCGGGCTTGCGCGATAAACGCGCCAATTTGGCAGACGCCGTCCTGTGACTGGCTCGCCGGGCAGTAGTCGGGCGGAGAGGCGTCGCTCCCACTCCAGCGCGGATTGCAAGAGCCGTCCCAGATGTAATTCTCGACATTTTCCACAATCTCGCCTACCATGTTGCCATCCCCATCCAGGTCGCAATCACCACCCGGGTTGTTGGCAATGATGCTGTTTCGCAGATGAAGCTCACCAGCAAAATCGATAGCATAAACCTCATAAGCCCAAATATAAACGCCGCCCCCGTAGTGATCCGCCGAGTTGCCAATGAGGCTGCTGTCGCTGATGCTTGCTTCACTCACAGTGAGAAGCGCGCCGCCCCATTCAGCCGAATTACCGGTAAAGACGCTGTTGCTGATGTTGATGCCGCTGCTGATGCGCGCATCACCCGTGTTATAAATCGCGCCACCCTGTACCGCCGCGTTGCCGCTGAAACTGCTATCGCTGACGCTTGCCTCGCTTACGTTGTAAATCGCGCCGCCCGCGGATTCAGACATGTTGCCGCTGAAACTGCTCTCGCTGATGCTGAAGCTTGCCTCGTCGTCGTTGAAGATCGCGCCGCCCTGTTCAGCCGCGTTGCCAGTAAAGCCGCTGCCTGTGACGCTTGCCTGCCCACGGTTGAAAATCGCGCCGCCCCAATCAGCCGAATTGTCCGTGAACCTGCTGTTGCTGACGCTGAGATCGCCTTTGTTGTATATGGCGCCGCCAATATATATTGATTCTGGCCAGTAGGAGAGTTCCGTATGCGCTGCCCCATCACGCAGCGCCAAGTCTTTGACGCGCAGTGAGGCGCCGCTTTCGACAAAGAATATGCGGTATTGACCGCCCGCGCTAATCGTAAAGCCATTGCCCTCGATGGTGATGTCGGAAAAAATAAGCGGCAAGGCCTCGTCAAGTGTGATGTCGGCTGTTAGCCAGATGACGGCGGCCTCTCGGTCTGCATTGGCGCCGTCAATCGCCACCGCCAATTCTGAACGCGAACGGACGCGCAGATCCGCGGCCCGCGTCGAAAGCGCGGCCGACAAAGAAAAGCACAAGAGCATCAGCATGCGGAGCATCATTGTCATGTAGGACCGCCTTGTACACATTGCGCGCATTGTATCGCGGCGCGAGCATTGCCGCTATGGAAGTCGGAAAGTCCCGCGGCAACCGCCCAATTCCTGAACCCCTTATGCTGGCGACTCATGGAGTTGCCCCTGCACCTTCACATTATGTACGTCCACCGTAAGCCTTTAGTTCAGATAACGCTGGCGGTAGACTTCAGCGCTGGGCCGCCCGGTCAGATTCCGCAGCGCCTTCACGATCACCTCCAGATTCGCCAGGTTGGTTATCGGCAGGAAGTCATGCGCATACGGCAGCAGCGCCTGCGCCCCCCGCGTCAGAGGCTCGTATTCCGGCACATCCAACAGCGGGTTCAGCCAGATCAAGCGCCGGCAGGATAGCTGCAGACGCGCCATTTCGCGATGCAGCAGCGGTATATCCCCGCGATCCCAGCCATCCGTGATCAGCATCACCACCGCGCCCCGCCCCAGCACCCGGCGCGACCAAGCCCAGTTAAAGCGGCGCAAGCACTCGCCCGTCATCGTGCCGCCACCCCACTGCAGCACCGTCCCGCCGATATCTTCCAGCGCGTCATCCACATTCTTCTGCCGGATCTGCCGCGTGATGCGCGTGATGTCGGTGCTGTAGACAAACGACTCGACCTGATACAGCGAGCCAGCCAGCGTGTGCATGAAATGCAGCAGCACGCGCGTATAACGCTCCATACTGCCGCTGATATCGCAGAGCAGCACGACCGGGCGCGGCTTCTCTTTGCGCCGATGCGTCGGCAGCTGCGTCACATCGCCCCGCTTGCGAATCATATCTTTCATTAGGCGGCGCAAATTGATCTGCCGTCCGCGGCCATTCTCAAAGCGTCGCGTCCGGCGCATGCCCAGCGAATCCGGCATCTTGGCGATCACGCGCTTTGCCATTTCCAGTTCTGCCGCCGTCATCTCGGCGAAGTCCTTATGCCGCAGGCGCTCCTGCCGGCTGTAGGTCGGCGCCAGCGCGATCATGCTCGAATCCAACTCTTCGGCATTCGCGCCGTTTTCGCTCGGGCTCGATTCCAACGGCGGCAGAAACTGCGTCTTTTTCTTGCGCCGCTCTTCGCCCAGCGATTGCAGATTCAAGGTGGTGAAGCCCTCTGACGGTCGCCGCCAGAAAATGTCGAACGCTTCGTCGAAATAAGCGAATTCCTTCGGATGACTCACCAAATGCGCGCGCAGCGTGTAATAGAAGTCTTGCTTGCGTCCCAGCTGAATATGCGCCAGCGCCCGCCCCACATCCATCATACGATTGGGCGTCACATTCATGCCGAGCGCGCGGCAGACACGCCCGAAGAGAATGAGGTTGTGCGTCAGCTTGCCGCCGTGATAATCGTAAGGGGCATCGGCCGGACCCAGAAAGACGCCTTTGATCGGCGGGTCGTCATCCATGACCGTGGAAACCATTTCTTATTGCAAGACCCAATTTATCTCAGCTCCGATATCTCGCCTCCCCCTCCCTAATGCATTGGGTCGCGTAGGTCGCGTAGGTCGCGTAGACACTGACCGCCGACACTGACCGCCGACACTGACCGGCGGGAGGGGGCCGGGGGGTGGGCTTGGCTAGGGTGTATAGGCTCGCTGCGCCTCGACTTTGGCGCGGTCGATCATATTCTGAATCGTGGTTGGATCGAGCATCTCGACATCATCCTGGTATTTGAGGATCACGCCCAGCGTATCTTGCACCGTCTCTAGCGAAAGCTCGTTTTGATCTAGCGCGATCAGGGCGGCGGTCCAATCCAGCGTCTCGGCGATGCCGGGCCGCTTGAACAATTCCATCGAGCGCATATCCTGAATGAAAGCGGTGATCTGGCGCGCCAACATCGGCGCCACATCCGGCGCCTTGCGCTCGACGATATTTAATTCTTTGTGAAAATGGGGATAGTCAATCCAAAAATAGAGGCAGCGCCGCTTGAGCGCATCGTGAATCTCGCGCGTGCGATTCGATGTCACCACGACAACCGGCGGAATGGCCGCCGAGATTGTGCCAAGCTCCGGAATCGAAATCTGAAAATCCGAAAGCAGCTCCAGCAGGAACGCTTCAAACTCCTCGTCGGAGCGGTCCAATTCGTCAATCAGCAATACCGGCGTCTTACCGTCTCGGCTCTGTTCAATCGCTTGCAGCAGAGGCCGCTTGAGCAGGAAGCGCTCGGAGAACAGCTCGCCTTCCATCTGCCCGCGCTCCAAGCCTTCTTGTTCCATCAGGCGCAGATGCAGGATCTGCCCGGCATAATTCCATTCGTAAACGGCGGTATTTACATCCAGTCCCTCATAACACTGCATGCGAATTAAATCCGTAGACAGCGCCGCGGACAGCACTTTGGCGATTTCGGTCTTGCCAACGCCGGCGTCTCCCTCCAGAAACAGCGGCTTGCCCGTCTTCAGCGCCAGGTATATCGCCACCGATAAGCCACGCTCAGCGATATAATCCTGCTCGTTCAGCGCCGCCTGCAATTC
The DNA here is from genome assembly GCA_028875185.1 of Chloroflexota bacterium. Taxonomy (GTDB): domain Bacteria; phylum Chloroflexota; class Anaerolineae; order Aggregatilineales; family Phototrophicaceae; genus UBA6055. The sequence goes on from JAPPFH010000013.1 coordinate 10,097, forward strand.
GTCAACTGAGTTGTACATTTAATCCTTCGATTTCCCGTTTCGCCGGGCGTCCTTCTAGCGTAAGCCACTATTCTAGCGCACAGCTTGGCAGATACGCAGGGCGTAATGACGCGGGTGTGGTGAATTATTGATACCGCGACAACCCCCCATCCCCGAAGGTCTATGTCTACGTGACCCGGCCCCTTGCCG
>JAPPFH010000064.1 GCA_028875185.1 Chloroflexota bacterium
GCAAGGGGCCGGGGGATGGGGGTTTGTCGCGCTATCAATGAAATTCACCACTCCCGGATAGTGGAACGGAATCCGAGCGCTTCTGCCCAGCACAATAAATTCGCAAGATTCTTGCGCTATGCTGCGCGCATTCGGTCTCGGGACTGAGGAGACAAGTCGATGAATAGAATCGCCGGTATGGGCTTCACGCTATGGCTGCTGATCTGTACAGCGGCGCCAGGCATGACACTGGATTACGACACCGCCAATTATCGCAAGACGATGATTCAGATGTTGGCGGCGGCGCATGACGTCGCGCGCGGACGGGAAATGGATCTGAGCGTATTTGACGCCGTTGCCGCATCGGGAGATCCGCTTTATGTCGCGCCTCTGATTGATATCGCCTACTTTGGGCGCAGCTCGGCTATAAGCGAGAGCGTCTTGGGCGCGCTGGATGCCCTGGCTGGCGCCCAGCCCGGCTGGCGAGGTTACTTCGAGTGGGCGGGCGCCAATAATATTGCCGCCCCGCCGCATTATGACGAATTCAAAGGGCAACTGCTGGCTGCGTTTGTCGATACCGAGTTCAGCCGTTTCTTTCAGCCGGGCGTCGGCGAAAGCGCCGCAATTAATCTAGTGGAACCGGTTTGGGGCGGGGTCACTGTCGATGGCATTCCCTCGCTGGTCAACGCCCGCCAAGTGAGCCCGCGCGACGCCAGAGACGAAGGTCATCAGTTTGCGGATTTCTGCCGCGATGGCGACTGTAGTTACCCGGCAGCCGACGAGTTGGTATTCGGCCTCAGTTTTGCTGGCGACAGCCGCGCCTATCCTTTGCGCTTACTGAATTGGCATGAGATGTTCAACGATGTAATCGGGCAGGCGCCGCTCTATGACGCGCCGGACGGCGTCCGGGTCTGCGACTTTCGCGCGCCGACCGAATTTGAGGCGCGCGCGCGCTCCGGCGAGGGCTGGGCGCTGATTCACGGTCGGTCAGCCGGCTGCCCGCGCGATGGCTGGCTGCGGCAAGAACATATCCAGTGGCTGTCCAACGAGAACGCGCTCGACTCGCTGCCGGATCTGGCCGCTGGCGAAGAGCCGTTGGAAGAGGGCATCGCGGGTCAGGCGCCGGGCCGTCCGGTCATGCTCGCCTATTGCACCTTATGCGGCGCCGGTGTGCTTTATGACGTGAATATCGCTGACCTCTCTTATACGAATCTGGACGGGACGCTTGTTGAATTAGGTGATACCGTACTGGAGTTCGGCTCGACCGGCATGCTGATGCGCTCGAACAAGCTGATGTACGACCGCAACACCGATACCGTTTGGAACGCGATCACCGGCGAACCGGCCTTTGGCCCGCTGGCGAGCAGTGGCGTCGTGCTGGATATATTGCCCGTCGTCGTTACTGACTGGGCGAGCTGGATTGAAGAGCATCCCAACACCAGCGTCCTCAGCCTGGATACCGGTTTCCGGCGCAACTACACCAACGGCGCCGCTTACAGCGATTATTTCAACAGCGCCGATCTGATGTTCCCCTCCTGGCAGCAAGATACGGCGCTGATTGAGAACAAGGAAATGGTCTTCGCGCTTCGGCTGGGCGGGCAGGCGAAAGCCTATCCGCTGGCGACGATCATCCCGGAGCGGATCGTCAACGATCGCGTCGGGGCGACGAATGTGGCGATCATCGCCGAGGCGACGCCTGAGCGCGACTTCTTTGAACCGGGTGGCGCGGCTGTACGCGCTTATGCCCGTGGCGATTACGAATTTGTGGCGGGCGCGGATGACATGACTTTGCAAAGCGCCGATGGCAGCAACTGGCGGATAACCGAAGAAGCGCTAATCGCGGAAAACGGCGAGCGACTCAAGCGCATCGGCGGGCACCTGGCATTCTGGTTTGGCTGGTTTGGCTTCTATCCCGATACCTTGGTCTACGGGGAGTAGACGCTAGCGGCGCTTGGGGCGGTTGGCGCTGCCCAGCCCTTCGATCTTCTCCTCGAAAATCTGCTGACTGATGGAATCGCGGTAAGGCTCGCGCATCAGGTTATGGCGCGCGGTGGTCGTCAGATTATCGTTGTGGATGCCTGCCGCTTCGAGTTCTAAGGCCGGACCCGAAGCGCCATAGTGTCTTCGCACGGCGATGAGCGCGCCGACGCTGCCGCCCATAATCGCGCCTTCGGGCAGCCCTTCGGCCAGGACGTACACGCCAATCGCGCCGATGAGTGCGCCGAGCAGGGTAGCCGCGACGACGGACAGTAGCAGCCTAACCATGTCTTCGCCGCGAAAAGAAAGCCCGCATGATCCCCCGCACTTCATCCGAAACCAGCCGCTCGCCGATCATATCCAGCTCGAGCGCCATCGTCTCCTCCACCGCTTTCGCGCTTCCGCGCCGCAGCATCATCTTGGTCTGACGCAGCGCTTCGGGCGGCTTGGCGGCCAATTGCGCCGCCTTGGATTGCGCAAAGTCTTCCAGCTTGTCCGCCGCGACGACCTGATTGACGAGGCCGCAATCGCGCGCCTTGTCCGCCGAGAAGGCCTCGCCCAGCATCAGCAACTCGGCCGCGCCGGAATAGCCCAGCATCCGCGGCAGCAGGTAGGTCGAAGCCGCTTCCGGCAGCAGCCCGAGGTCGATGAAGGCGAAGTTGAACTTGGCGTCTTCGGCGGCGTAGACCAAATCGCAATGCAGCAGCATGGTCAGGCCGACGCCGACCGCCACGCCGTTGACCGCCGCCACAATTGGCGTTTGCACGCCCGCGATCGCCTTGATGAAACGGGCGGCCGCCTCGGAGGCGGGGTCGTCCAGGAAAGTGTTCAGATCGTTGCCGGCGCAGAAGCTGTCGCCGCTGCCGGTGATGGTGATGACGCGGATGTCCGGGTCGGCGTCGGCGCGCTCGATGGCTTCGCGGATGGCATCGTACATGGCGGGCGTGAGCGCGTTTTTCTTCTCCGGCCGGTTGAGTTGGATGTGGAGGATGTGGTTGGCTTGAGTGATGAGGGTGGTGGGCATGGTGGTTGCTCCTGAGGTCTTCGCTTCCACGTTAGCTTCGTTATGCGAAATAAAGAGGCAATGGCGAAGCGCTTCAATTCGGACTCTTCAATCCGTTTTGTCATGCTGGTATGGAGTCTTTTACGTAAAGCTTGATTTGCATTTCCACAGCGTTTCGCCTAACTTCAGCATTAAGCGCCTTTTTTCGTTGTGATTCGTATTTTCTTTCAAGTACGGCGTTCAGGTTTTCAAGCTCGGAAATACGTTTGACATCGCGGTATGACTCTTGCAATCGCGAGACGATTCCAACCTTTTGCGCCTGTTCATGCTGTAGCTCAAGTTGCGTTTCCGAGAGTGCTGCTTCGAGCGCCGCTACGCGTTGCAAATCTGATCTCTTTGCTCTTACTTGCTTCGTATGGTCAGATTTGAGTTTTCTCAAGTCCTTGGAAAGTCGCTGCACTTCAAGCAAAGCACTGCGCAACTGTTCTTCCACCTCGCTTCGTGTTTGCGATTCCGCCTCAACTCTACGATGATACCTACGCCTATCCGCAGTTACTTTGGTCCTTAACGACGTTTCCTTGGATAGTGCGTAAAGCGCATCGTTCAGCTGCTTCTTGAGTTTGACATTTTGTTCAGATAGTTCGCTGTGGTCAGCTTGGGACAACCGAGATTTCTCATCCTGCCCAGCGATTACTTTCCGCAATTCCCTGATCTCGCGCCTTGCCGCTTTCAATTGTGTAACCAGTTCAGCGTTCTGTTGAGATTCAGATTTAGAAAATCGTTTCTCTTCCTGTAACTGTTCTGCTAGCACATCGTTTTGATTGTTAGCTGCAACTAGGACTTCGCGAGCCGCTGTCAATTCTTCTTTGAGCTCGGAACTGCGCCGGGTTTCAAGTCCGATCCTTTCGGTAGCTGCCATGATTTGAGACTTAAGCTCGTCTACTTTCCTTTCGCCCGTAGCCACTCTAATATGTGCTTGGTCAAGTTGCTCATTGACACTCCGCAAACGCTGCAAAAGCACTGCAACGATAGCGGCTATAACTACAATTATTGCTTCCAATTGTGGACTCTCCTTTCTTGAAAACGCACGGGCGTATCCATATAGAACTCCGCCCGTGCGCGCCGCTTAGAGTATATGCGTTTGAGCGTCACCAATTGTTAGGAGTCAATGACTTTGAGCGCCGTCCTCTTGCGGGGCGCCAGCCGATTCGGCCCCTATGAGAGCGCCTAGAATTGCGCCGACAAATCCGCCGACGGCCGCGCCAGCGCTTTCATCGCCACCGCTCATTCCGGCTACAAGCGCCCCGACGACCGCAAGAATTCCCAACACGACAAGGGAGACGTACATGGCCTCATGGCCGCGAAAGGTGTCAATGGCGATAGACGTAAAGATACCGAACACAATTCCAGCAGTGGTGCCCGCGCCGCCCACGATCTGTACAAAGCTCGTAAGGAATTCCATGATACTCTCGTTATCGATCGCCGCTATGCTTTCTGACAGCCAGGCATCAGCGCCCAATGCTTGACCGCCGATCGCACCTAAGAGCGCGCCGGTGACAGCGCCTAAAGCGGAAACGGTGGCGGTGTTGTTGTCGCCGATGGCAGAGCCCACACCGGCTCCGATTGCGCCAATGATTCCGCCTGACAAGCCCGCAGCGAGCAGCGCGGCGATTATGTCTTCCCCGCGAACGATAGACACGGCCAGACCCAGTAACGCACCGCCGCATGCCGTTGCAAGCGCGCCGAACATTACCGCGATAATCATATCTTGCATGCTTGTCAGCACCTTGTCCGCTTCCAGCCGAATTGGCCCGGCAGGGAAAGCGGCCGGCTTTTCTCTTTGACGCAGGCTATTTCTGTGTCTCTCAGTCTTTTGCAGTACAGTCTTAACGAGTAGCAACAGGATGTGCAGTGTGCCTATTGCCAGGCAGAAGACTCCGATGGCCAAAGCGACATACAGCGAAATCTCTACTAGCGTTGCAACGAAATTGACAACACTGGCGACCACGCCTTCGGCCCAGCTGACGACATTGCTAACAAAATTGGAGACGGCTTCGACGATTGCCTTAAGAATTACGATCCCAACAATAATTGCGAGACATCCTGCGCATCCTGCTGCGTCATCGTTCATGCTCAGGTTCCTTTCCAAATACTATTGGCACGGAAGACCTAAATTATTCTCCGGATACTAACTTGTCGACGGCGCTCTGACAAATCTATGCCTCTCAACAGCCTGCCACCCTCCCCCGGCACTGATCGACGCGATGATGCACCATGCCGCGCGGGCAATGCGGAAGCAGGCCGCCTGCAATTCCTCGGGATGATACGGCGGCGAGACGATGAAGAGAATGCGGCGGGGTATGGAAGGGCTAATAAGCTTCTTTCCAGTAGTTCTGCCAGAGCGCTTCGGGGCCAATTTCGCTTATTCGGCTTAGCGGAGTCCATACCAGCTGCCGGCCAACCTGACCGCGTGCGTCGGGAAACAGCTTTTCATGGTTGCCGTACGTGAACTGGTACAACCGATCAAGTTCATATTCAACATTGCTTTCAGGCTGCCAACAAGCATGCAGAATCTCGTTTTGGAAACCAGGATGACTCAGAAGCCAATGCAATGTCAAGATTAGAACTGCGGCATCGTCGACCAAACTCTGCGGTCGCCGCTCGTCGTCTTTCACCAAGTCAATTGTACTGAATACATAGTTTTCCGCCAACATAAGCTGGGCCTTGTGTTCGTAGCCGACGGCCCTGTGGTGGATCAGCCGCTCAACGACTTCTAGCAGCGGAAATAGCTCGCGCAGGAGCACAGTCTCTGGTGAAGCCCGATTTTGCACAACCCAATGATTGATGCGGTCTCTCCAGGTTTTGCGCCATGCCAGCTTGCCTCGCTCTTCAGCTGAGAGAACACCGACCTCATCCAGCAGTTCGTCGAAGTAAACTATAACTTGGCTAGCATCTTCCACCGTCACCTTATAGGGTTCGTGTTTAGCCTTCGTATATTCGTTGTTGGCCTTTCGTAATCTCGAAAAGTCAAATGATTTTGGTCTGTAATGTAGGCTTTTGCACAACCTATCTGGCACTTGATATCCATCATAAAAGCCGATCCAAGTTCCTAGTCCCCAATCTCTTTTCAGTGTTTCCTGAGGTCCAAAATTCTTTAAGTCGAACATCAATTGTTCGGCTAGTTCAGCTTGATCAGGATTATCGTCCAGCGCGCGATACAAGTCCCCAACAAGGCACATGAGCAGTAGTTCCAAGCCGCTGCCTGCGGTGAGGATTGCGGCATGAAACAGCCGGTGGCGCATACACGCGTTGGCTTCCTCTCTGCGCAGGTAAACTAATTCCCGGTCAATTTCAGGTATATCCATCTGCGTGCCCTTTACACCCCGCGCAAATCCAACAGCCGAAGCGGACTCTCCACCAACTCGCGCAGGTGATTCATGAAAGCCGCGCCCTCGGCGCCGTTGCTGACGCGATGATCGACGCTGAGCGTCATATTCATCCGCGTTCCCACGCCGAGCGTCCCATCGGCATGCGCAATCGGCACGCGCCGCGCCGACGAGACGGCGAGGATGCCCGCTTCCGGCGCGCTGATGATCGCTGAGAAGTCTTTGACATTGAAGGGTCCCAGATTGCTGATGGTGAAGGTGGCGCCGCGGATATCGTCCGGCTTGATCTTGCCGCTGCGGGCGCGCTCGTACATCGCCTTGTTGTCGACCGCCATCTGGCTCAGCTTAACCGTGTCGGCATCGTAGCACACGACATTCACCAAGCCGTTCTCCGGCAGCGCGACCGAGATGCCGACATTGACGCGCTGGTGCTTAACGAAGCGGTCGCCGTAGTAGTGCGTGTTGAGATTGGGGAACTCCCGCAGCGTCAGCGCCAGCGCCTTAATCAGCAGGTCGTTGACGCTGACTTTGATGCCGCGCTCGGCAAGCCCGCTGTTGATCTCGGCTCGCAGCGCCAGCAGCGGCTCGACATCGGCTTCGACCGTGACATAGAAGTGGGGCGTACTGCTCTTGCTGCGCACGGTGCCATCAGCGATAGCGCGGCGCATGCGCGACAGCGGAATGACCTCCACATCGTCGGTCGGCATGGCGCCCCAAGTCGGCTGCGCGCCCACCGCCGGCGCGGTTGGCGGGGCTGGAGGCAGCATTGGCGTGGCTTGCAGATTCTCGACATCCGATTTCACGATTCGTCCGCCGGGACCTGATCCTTGCACGCGGCTGAGGTCAATGCCTTTGTCCGCGGCGATCCGGCGCGCCAGAGGCGACGCTTTGACGCGGCCATCGTCGGCCATCGTCTTGCCATTGGTCGGCGATTCAACCGGCGAGGCGGTCGATTGTGCCTTTTCCGATTCGGGTGGCGCGTCCTCAGCCGGCGCGACTGTTTCACCACCCGCGCCGATAACCGCGATCACCGAGCCTTCGCCCAATTCATCGCCCGGTTCGGCGCGCAGCTCCAACAGTTCGCCAGCGCTGCCGGCTTCGATTTCGACCGTCGCCTTATCCGCTTCGAATTCGGCGATGATATCGCCCGCGCTGACGCTGTCGCCGACATCCTTCAGCCAGTTGATCAGCAAGCCATCCATCGTGAGCTTGACTTCGTGCGCCATTTACAGGATCTCCTTGACCGCGTCCACAACTTTTTGCGCGTTTGGCAGCGCCAGCAATTCGATGTCCTTTGAATAGGGCAGGGGCACATCTTCAGCGGCGACCCGCTTGATCGGCGCATCCATATAATCAAACATGCGCTCCTGCAAGTTGGCGGCGATTTCTCCACCGAAGCTGTACATCGGCAGCGACTCTTCCACGATGACACAGCGATTGGTTTTTTTGAAGCTTTTATACACCAGTTCCATATCCAGCGGGCGCAGCCAGCGCAGATCGACCACCTCGGCTTCGACGCCATCGCGCGCCAATTGGCGAGCCGCTCCCAGCGCCCAGTCGACGCCGCGGGCATAAGCCACCAAGGTTACGTCCCCGCCCTCGCGTTTGATATCGCCCTTGCCTATGGGAATCAGGTAATCGTCATCGAGGTCATCGGGCATCGGGCTAGGCTTGGGATAAAGCGCGATGCTCTCGGTGAATAGCACCGGATTATCATCGCGAATTGATGCCTTCAACATGCCATAAGCATCTAGCGAATTGGAGGGGCAGCCGACAAAGATGCCGGGGAAATGAGCGAAGATCGGCTCCGGCGCGTGCGAATGCGAAGCGGTCGCCTGGTTGCCCCAGCCGCTCGCCGCGCGATAGACAAGCGGCGCCTTGAACATGCCGTCAAAGAAGTAACGCACCTTGGCCGCGTGATTGGCGATTGCGTCCAGCGCCAGGAAGGCGAAGTTGATTGTCATGAATTCCGCCACCGGTCGCAAGCCCGCCATCGCCGCGCCCACAGCCACGCCGCCAATCGCCATCTCGCTGATAGGCGTATCTCGCACGCGGCGCTCGCCGAATTCTTCCAGGAAGCCGCGCGTCACCCGGTGCGTGCCCTGCCAATAGGCGACCTCTTCGCCCATGACGAAGACGTTTTCATCGCGGTGCATTTCTTCGCGCAGCGCCCGGCGGATCGCTTCCCGCATGGCGACGTTTCTAGCTGCCATTAGATCTGCTTTCTCTGTTTTGCGTTTCGCGGGCGACCCAGTGGGTAGCCCCTACAGATATTTCACACACGGGCGACCCAGCGGGTAGCCCTTACAGATATTTCGCACACGGGCGACCCAGCGGGCAGCCCTTAGACACTCGTCCTGCGGGGCATCTCAGTCGATGCCAGCGCCGACGCTATCATCAGTCTTATGCACCAGGTCGGAAGCCACATACGTATTCCGCAGCAAGTCCTCATAGCTGCTCGGCATTTCGCTTGCTTCGGCAAAGGCGACCGACTCGGCGACGATTCGTTGAGCATCAGCTTGGTGCTGCGCCAGGATTTCGCCGACATCACCATATTTGCTTTCGATGCAATCGCGCAGGATCTTGATCGGCTCGCGTTTTTCGATCCATTCCCTCAGCTCGGCCGACATATCATCGCGCGCGTCGTATTGCTTGTCGGAGACGCCATGCCCGCGATAGCGATAGGTCACATGCTCAATGACGGCCGGTCTATTCGACCGCGCGTATTCAACCGCTTTCGAGGCGACCGCGTAAACTTCGAGCGCGTTTTGCGCGTCCACCCGTCCGAAACTCTTGATGCCATAGGCTTCCGCCTTGCGATGCAGCTCCACCTGGCCGCTGGCGCGCTCAACTTCGGTGCCCATGCCATAACCATTGTTCTCGATGATCCAGATCACCGGCAAATCCCAGATTGCGCTCATATTGAGCGACTCGTGGAAGTAGCCGTTGTTGGTGGCGCCATCGCCGACATAAGTCATGGTGACATCATCTTTGCCACGGTAGCGCGCTTCCAGGGCGATGCCGGCCGCCAGCGGCAAATGACCGCCGACGATGGCGTAACCGCCCCAGAAATTATGGTCTTTGGAGGCCAGGTGCATGGAGCCGCCTTTGCCGCCACTCGAGCCGGTCTTCTTGCCCATCATCTCAGCCATGAGCGCCTTGGGGTCCATACCCAGGATGAGGCCGATGCCGTGATCGCGGTAGGCGGTTATGACATGGTCGGTCACCCGCAGCGCCGCCATCGAGCCCACTCCGCTGGCTTCATGCCCGCTGTAGAGATGCAGATAAACGCCGGTGATGCGCTTCTCTTCGTAGAGTTGATGGCAGGTCTCCTCGAATTCGCGGATCAGCACCATCTGCCGATACCAATCGAGAAGCATCTCTTTGGATGGCGGGACCATAGCCTTCCCTTCGGTGGCGAGTGCAATTTGTTTGTCCATATCAGTCGGGAAGTATACCATAGGTGAGGCGCGTTTTAGAATTCTGGTTTTCGCCGTGCTTGACAGGCGGGCAAAATGATCATATAGATCATGTGTGCGGATGATTCATGCTAGGCGATCAAGCATGCCCCAAGCGCCATTGCCAGATATGCACAATGCGAAGCCCTTCGTCAAGTGGGTGGGCGGCAAGCGCAGTCTCCTGCCCGAATTGATGGCGCGCGTTCCCAAAGATTTCAACAATTATTTCGAACCCTTTGTCGGCGGCGGCGCGCTTTTCTTCGCCTTGAAAAATGAGCAAAGAATTAATTTAGCGGGGGGGGGGGGGGGGGGGGGATTTTTTTGGGGGGGGGGGTTTTTTAAAAAAAAAAACAAACCGTTTTTTAAACCCCCCCCCCACCCC
>JAPPFH010000084.1 GCA_028875185.1 Chloroflexota bacterium
GGGGCAGAAAATCAGGCGATTTTCGCTAATACCAATCAAGCCTTGTAGGGGCGAGCCGGTGGCTCGCCCACTTATATCACTAGGTTGCTGCGGTGGGCGACCAGGTTGGTCGCCCCTACACGATTGGGATGTGCGGCGGACTTAGCTGCCGTCTGCGAATACCTTGACCGGGATCTGCCGCGGCTTGACGTGATCGGCTTTAGGCAGCGTGATACTGAGGACGCCGTTCTCAAAGCTGGCGTCGACCGCGTCGGCATCCACATTGGTGGGGAAACGCAGGCTGCGGCTGAATTGGCCGAAGCGCCGCTCGCGGATCAGCATCTTGCTGTTCTCATCGCGGTTCTCAGCCCGGGTCTCGGCGCTGATCGTCAGAACATCTTCGTGGATGTTGACGCTGATGGCTTCCTGGCTGACGCCAGGCAGGTTGGCGCGGACGGTGTAGGCATCGGCGTTCTCGTCGACATCGAGCGCCAAGCTGCAGCCGCGCGCTTCAGAGATGCCGCCGGCGCGCCAGGGGCGGGCGTCGTTCAGCATGTCGTCGACCAGACGGAAGTAGGGATTGCGCGTGCGAATCATCATTAGTTGTGCTCCTTTGCGTGATATCCTGTGACATATTCATCCTACGCCGACTGTGTTAGAGATGAGCCAGAGTAGTGTAAGATTGGCGCTAGAGGCGCGTTAACGACACAATAGCGCCTCTGCGCCGCAGCTGTGTACCGCATTCCGTGAGCGGATGTTATGATTTGGCGCGTGGTTTCGAGCGGCCCTTCTTCGAGGACGAACTGATGCGAGCGGGTGTAGATATCGGCGGCACATTCACTGACCTGGCGCTGAGCGATGGCGCCGGGCTTAAGATTCACAAGCTGCTTAGCAGTCCAGCGAATCCGGAGCGGTCGATGCTGGCTGGGTTGGAGGCAATCACGCCGGGCGGGCTGGCGGCGCTGCGGCAGGTGGCGCATGGGTCGACGGTCGCCACCAACGCCATTTTGGAGCGCAAAGGCGCGCGCGCCGCGCTGCTGACCACCGCCGGATTCCGCGACCTGCTATTCATCGGGCGCCAGGATCGGCCCCGGCTCTATGACATCCATCCGCGTATCGCGCCGCCGTTGATCCCGCGCGAACGCTGTTATGAAGTGCGGGAACGGCTTGACTTTCGGGGAGCCGTCTTGACGCCGCTCGATATGGCTGACGTCGATCGGGTATTGGATCAGCTTGGGCAGCATCAGGTCGAATCAATAGCTGTCTGTTTGCTCTTCAGTTACGTCAATCCAGCGCACGAGCAGCGGATCAAGCTGCGGATTCTCGAACGCGGCATCGTGGACGAAGACTGGCAGGTGGCGCTGTCTTCGGATGTGCTGCCCGAATTCCGCGAGTATGAACGGGCGAGCACGATCGCGTTGGAGGCTTACGTTCGGCCCGTCATGTCGCGTTACATCGGGAAGCTGGAAGCAGCGCTGCCGGACGCCGCCTCGCTGCGGATTATGAAGTCCGATGGCGGCGTAATGCGGGCGCGCCGTGTGCGCCAGACGGCGATCCACAGCGCTCTCAGCGGTCCCGCGGCCGGTGTCATGGGCGCCTTTCACCTGGCGCGGACAGCCGGCTTCGACAAGATCATCACCCTGGACATGGGCGGCACATCAACCGATGTCGCGCTGATCGCGGGCCAGCCGGAGCCGCGGCCGGAATCGGCGATCGATGGATTGCCCACCCGCGCGCGCATGCTCGATATCGAAACGATTGGCGCGGGCGGCGGTTCCCTTGCGCGGGTTGACGCCGGCGGCGCCTTGCGCGTCGGACCCGAATCAGCCGGCGCCAACCCGGGACCGGTCATCTATGGGCTGGGCGGCGATCAAGTGACGCTTAGCGATGCCAATGCGATTTTGGGCCGGCTGGATGCCAAGCATTTCCTGGGCGGGGCGATGCCGCTGGATTTGGCGGCGGGCGAGCGCGCGCTGGCGGATCTAGCGCGGCAGATAGGTCTCGATGTCCTGGAAGCGGCGCAGGGCGTGGTCGATATCGCCAACGTCAATATCGACCGGGCGATTCGGCGCGTATCCATCGCCCGCGGTTATGATCCGCGCGACTTCACTTTGGTGGCTTTTGGCGGCGCTGGCCCGCTGCATGCTTGCGAAGCGGCCGCGCGGCTGGATATCCCGCGCGTGCTGACGCCGGAATCGCCCGGCGTTTTGTGCGCACTAGGGCTGCTGATCGCCGATGTCGCGGTCGACTTCAGCCGCTCGGTCATGCGCGCGGCGACTGACGAGCTGCTGCATCAATTGCGCAATGTCGAACGGGAACTGCTTGAGCAAGCGGAAGCCGAATTGCGTCAAGAAGGCATCTCCGCCGATGAGACGCGCTTCTCGGCGACGCTGGACATGCGTTATGAAGGCCAGGCTTACGAACTGAACATCCCCTTTGATGAACGGGCGGCCGAGGCTTTCCATGAATCTCACGAACGCGCATACGGCCACGCCATCCGCTGGCGTACCGTCGAGATTGTGAATTTGCGCGTCTCCGGGATTGGCGCGATCGTAAAGCCAGAATTCGCGGAGGCGGCGTCTATCCAGCACGAAGCCGAAGCGATCGGCAAAAAGCCCTCGCCAAGCGGTGGCGCGATTAAGCTCTATGAACGCGACGCCCTTCGTCCCGGCGCTGCCTTCAACGGCGAGGCGCTCGTCTTCCAAATGGACAGCACAACTTACGTGCCGCCCGACTGGAAGGCGCGCGTCGATGGATTCCGCAATCTGCTGCTGGAGCGCGCCTGAGTCTCAATCGAAGGCCGCTATCGCCTCAATCTCAACCGCCATATTAAATGGCAGCGACGCCATGCCGACGGCAGAGCGAGCATGAGCGCCGCGTTCAGGACCATAGAGCGCCAAAATCAGATCGGAACAACCATTGATGACAGCCGGCTGTTGGGCGAAATCGGCAGTGCAGTTGACCATGCCATGCAGGCGCAGCCAGGCGCTGACGCGGTCCAAATCGCCGAGCGCGCGCTTTAGGCTCCCCAGCATCGAGAGCGCGACCGCCTTCGCCGCCTCGTAGCCCTGCTCGACCGTGACATCAGCGCCAACTTTGCCGAAGGGGCCAGCGAGCGCGCCATCGGCATTCTGTGGTCCGTGCCCGGAGATGTAGGCGATCCCATCGTGAAGCCGCACGAATGAAAATGGCAGCACAACACCGGGCGGCGCCTTAACCGGCGGTGGCAGCGCCAATCCCATTTCCGCGAGTCTGTTTTCGATTTGCATCACCCGCCCTCCTCAGCATTATGAGTAAAATAATGGTTACAACACTCTATGCAATATGCTGACAGATTATGCAACACAGGCACGGGGAATCCGTCGGCTCGCCTCTGCAACACCGGCATCGAGCATACCATAGCGCTAGGCCACGCGCACGGCAGCGGCGGATTCGGGCTAAAATGAGGAGTGCTTCCGACCTTGTTTGATGTGGCGGCGTCCATGAGCGCGCAGAGCGACTTGCGGCATGCGATTGAACTGATGCAGGATGGCGAAGTCGCCCCGGCGGTGGACCTGCTCAATCGCTTGGTCGGGGATAGTACGCTGGATGATAAAGGGCGAGCGGCGGCGTATGTCTGGCTGGCGGAAGCGCGCGCCGACAGCGCCTTCAAAATCCGCTGCTTGGAGCAGGCGCTGGCGCACGACCCCGACAATCGCCAAATCAGACAGGGATTAGGTCAACTGGCGGCCGAGCGCGCAAAGCCGGGCAAGTTGCCGCCCACTGGTAACCATCACCGCCATGCCAAACTGGCTGAGGCGCCGCTGGTCATCGGCATCGTTGGTGGATTGAACGGACCGGCGAGCGGCGCATTTGTCAACAGCGCGGGCTTGATCGCCACCACCAGCTACGCAATAGGCGGCGCCGAGCGAGTGACGGTGACCTTGGACGCTGAGCGGCGCCTGGCGGGCGTGGTCGTTCGACGCTTGCCGACGCATGATCTCGCGCTAATAGAAACGACGCTTGGAACAGGACGCAAACAGTCGGCGGCGCCACCGACAATGATTGCTGAGAACACAAGCTTCATTGCCCTGGGCTACGGCGGCGCGAGGCTGCGCGGCGCTTTGGCTCGGCACAGCAGCGCTGGCGCCCGTCAGTGGCTGCGGACGACGATTCCGCCGGCGCAAATGCTGGACGCGGGCGGCAATCCTCTTTATGACGAATATGGCCAGATCTTGGGTTTGCTGACGCGCAATGTTGATGGCGCGGGCAATGCCCTGGCCGCAAGTTTTTCGCATGTGGCGAGCCTGGCGGAGCAACTGCAGCGCGACCGCCAGCTAATGCCGGAATCGCGCTATTGCGCTGCCTGCGGTTCGCTGACCCGTGCGGCGCTTTACGGCGGCAGGCACTGCGAGACTTGTGGCGCGGCAAAGGCGCTCGATCACACGGAGGCGGCGCTTCCGCCGCAGATTGATAAGCTCGCGGCCCTCTATCGTGAGGATGTCGGGCGGCCCTGCGTGCATTGCGGCGCGCGCGTCGGGGGTTGCGATGGGCGCTGCCTGCGCTGCGGGCGAGCCATGGCAAGCGGCGCTGTCCCGGAGGCTTAAGCATCATGGGGCGTTTTTTCGGACGCGGCGACAAGAAGCCGACCGAACCGGCGGACGAGCAATTCGACCTGTCGCTGCTGGCGGTGGAAGGCATCCTGGGCGCGATCGGCGTCGACCCGCAGGCGGCGCGGATGGACGTTGAGCGCGGTTACGGCTGGAACTTCCAGCGCGGCTCGGCTCTGATCGAGGTCTACCTGACGTCGGAAGAACAAGGCTATTTGCAGGTGCTGTCGCCGATCATGCACCTGCCAGCGAGTAATCTGCTGGCGCTGTACCGTCGGCTGCTGGAACTGAACTTGCAACTGACCAACGCGGCGCTCGGCGTGCACGAGGATGTGATTTATCTCTACCACGAGCGGCTGCTGGCCGGGCTGGACGCGGAGGAAGCCGATGCGATCATTCGGCGGCTGGCGCATTATGCCGATGAATTGGACGACGCGCTGGCGGGGGAGTTTGGCGGGCGGATGTATGGGCGTGGGTGAGTCTCAGCATGCCGCCCTAGCCCTTCCATCGCTTAATTCCTGAGATGCCACATTTACCATCATATAGAATCGCCACACTGTGTCGTGCACGTGTAACTGCCACATAGACTTTTGCAGCGCTAGTCTTCTTGAGTTGGTTGAAATCGCCTGACTTGAGTACGTTCTTGAGTGGGCCTGTGGGAAAAATTAGCACTCGCGGAAAAGTAAGCCCCTTAGACTCTCCGAAATTCATCGCGCTATAGCCAGATGTATTCGACCTTTTGCTGTCTCGAAGTCTAGCGGGATCAAAGGTGGCGATGTACTCTTCAATGTCGCACTTTGATACCAAGAATACTCCTTGATGTGATACTTGTTCTTGAGTTTTGTACTGTGTGGATATCGTCTTCGGCGCCTGCGGATAGATCAAATTCGCGAAATCACAGATTTGCTGATTGCATCGATGGCTCGACGTCCTATACAAAATCTCGCAGTGCCCATCTTTTTCCCATTCCTCAAATCTGTCTACAATCTCCGCACCGCCATATTGCGAATTTTTGGGCGAATGATTAGTCTTGTAGGTCGCTTGACGTGGGTCGCCTACCAAAGTCAATTTCATACTAGAGTCACGCAATGCTTCAAGCAATTCAAGATCGTATCCCGCTAGGTCCTGCACCTCGTCAATAAAAATGTGTCTGTACAGTTCCGATAGGCGATCTAGAACCAATCCACCTGATTCATTGTTGCACATGAGGGCATATTCGGCGATCTTGTCAGTATAGATACGATCATCTGATCCAAAGAAATACGAATTTCGGAATCGCGGAACACGAAGTGCGGACCGACCTTCCACAAAGATAATACCTTCTACACGACGATCAAACCTAGAAAGACGATACGGTCGTATCCAATGGGCGAGTAGAAACCTAAACCAAGTTATTATCGTCACGTGCGCAGGAATGTGGCCGTTCAGTTCATAGAATTTCCTCTTTATCTCACGTTCATTGTTGATAGTAAAAGTTACGACAGCGACTGGATTTTCAGCTCTAACGGCGCTCTCGACAATACTCGTAGTCTTTCCAGAGCCTGCGGCGGCTACAAGTACCTTATTCTTTTGCGATGGCATCCTGTATGTACTCCGGGATCATAAACTCAACTTCTGTGGAAAAGAGACGAAGAGCACTTTCGGTCTTGTTGTCAGTCATATACTTGAGCAGCTCGTCTTTCGTCTCAAACGTCTTGTCAAGCGCTCTGTTTAGAGTGTCCAATGTATTGAATTTTATTAACTGTGGTTCAAGTGACGTGTGCTCTTCGTCATCATCATAGAATATTTCCACATAGTGTAAGTCGCAGAATTCATTGTACTTTCTCTTCAACGCGTCAACTTTGCCGTCGTTATCCGTTACTACAACGGTGGGAATGCTCAACATTGTCGAAATGGCTAAAAATCGCCTGAATGTTAAATTTACAGAAATGACATCGACGCCATTTTCAATTGGCAACATTCCGTGCACTCTTAGGTATGCCTTCTGGACAATAAGTTCGTCCGATGGACCTTCTACAAGAATCACCTTTCGAGCTAGTATCATCCGAAGTGTATCGTGACCCGGCAGTTTCCTGAAAAAATCTTCTGTATCTTTGTCCAAATCTGTGATTTTAGCTACGTTATCGCCATCAAATATCAAGATGTTTCCGAGACCCAGTTTGTTAAGAACGAAACTGCTGTGAGTGGCGACAATCAACTGCCTTCCCCTAGCTACTTTCTCTATCCGTGAAAGCAATAGATTCATGTTCCCAAACGACAAATGGTTTTCCGGTTCCTCAAGAAGGAAAATGCTTCGGTCGTCAGCGCGCACTGTTGCAAGCTTTATCTTCATCGCATTCTGCTCGCCCCGACCAGCAAGCGGCAAAGGAATCGCGTCAAGATGAGGCGAAATGGCAGAGTCCCAACCACTCCTCGACATCGTGTCAAGCGCAACCGACAATGTTTTGTCCGTAATGCCTCGTTCTGTATGCGCTAGCTCTTCATTAACTTGCCGAATGTGTGGATCCTTCGCAAACTCATCCTTCAATGCTCTATATGCTAGAGCGACTTGAGCACGCTCTTGGTCCGTGAGATGGTCTTTCATTAAATCTACGACGTAACGATTGGCACCGAGCGTGTTATGAATTCTGCTCGAATCAATGAACGACGGTTTGATCGGGATTGAACGCGCGGTTATGATTTCATCTGCGAACGACCGCCACGTAACCTTGTAGTACTCGATTGGTATATTTCTTATACGGTCAGGTCTGCTGACGTATGCGCGGTATTCGTTCGAGAAGTCTTCGTCGAACTCCAGCTTCATAGAAACGCCGGCTTGATTCTCTCGCATTGAATTCACCCTACCCTTCAGGCGTGGCGGGTCGGGTTCCACACTCAAGTAAATTTCAATAAGAATCTCTGGTGGCAGAGGATTAGCACCGCGGGACACGGCATCTAAATACTCTTCCGTAACATCATTGTTAAAAAGAAACGGGTGCAATTCGTAACGGATACTCCTGCCATTTAACTGTCCAGTTAGAGCAAGATTAATAGCCTCCAAGATAGTCGACTTACCGGTTTCGTTGTTGCCCACAATAATGTTTAACTCTTGGTTAAAGTCGATTTTCACATATTTCAAGCGTCTGTAGTTCTTCACTACTAGTTTTTCAATGTGCAAGGTAGCCTCCTACGGCACAAAAAAGACGCCAAATTTGGCGTCGCGACTACTGGTTCATCCTACAAGATTAGTTGTGGTCAGTCAATGCTATCTGGCGATGCGAAGCGTGAGGGCGCGTCTGTTGTTCCGCCTTCCTCTGCAACCATACAATGCCTCGCAAGGGTCAGAGGTTTCACCAAATAAAGCCAAATTCAACAATTCTGCGAAACTAAACCAGCATATACTCCGCTTCGCTGCAGACGCGCAGAGTGCCGGCCAACTCGTGGCCGAGGAAGTGCGTCTGCCCGTCAACTTGCAGCTGCAGGGGACCCTTGAAGGGCGCGCGCATCACCAGGCGGAAGCGTTTGCCCGGCTCCAGGCGCAATTCGCTAAAGTAACGGAGTTTGTGCGGGTCGTGAGAATGTACGCGGCTGATGACGTAATCGCGCTCGACTTCCACATCCGACAGAGGATAATCGATGACGCGCGGCATCACGCCATCGGCGCTGGGGATCGGTTCGCCGTGGGGGCAGCGTTTGGGGTAGCCGCTCATTTCGTCCATTTTGTCGACCAGGACATCGCTGACGACCAAACCCATGTCATCGGCATCATCGTGGACTTCGTGCCAGCCGAATCCCATGACATCGACGAGGAAGCGCTCCACCAGCCGATGCCGCCGGATATTGGCGAGCGCCTCGCGCTCTCCCGCTTCGGTCAGGCGGATGCCGCGGTAAGGTTCGTGATCAAGGAAACCGGCCTGTTTCAGTCGCTGTACCATGCGCGTGACGGCGGGCGCCGAAACATGCATTTCTTCGGCTAAAGCCGATGTGGAGACGTAGCGGCTATCCGGCTGGTAGTAAGCGATGCGAAAGGCTTCAGCCAAATATTCCTGCATGGAGTCGGTCGCGGTCATGCCTCTCTCTATCTACCGCAACGGCAATTTGGACATCCACATCAAATATAAACCGATTCACCGGCGCTGCGCAAGCGTTAACTTGCCATTTAGCCCTTGCAATAATGAATTCATCTTAGGCGGGCAATGATCCGGTCACGCTTTTTCAGGGCGCGAAGCCGATTGAATCGAGCAGCGCGTTTAGCTTTTGGAGCAGCTCCGCAGGCGCGCCATCGTTGATCAGCGTGTAATCGGCCATGGCGATGGGTCCGCCTTTTTCC
Organism: Chloroflexota bacterium; assembly: GCA_028875185.1. Lineage (GTDB taxonomy): Bacteria > Chloroflexota > Anaerolineae > Aggregatilineales > Phototrophicaceae > UBA6055. Next base: position 8,878 of record JAPPFH010000084.1, read on the forward strand.
AGCTTTTCGATTTCGCGCAGGTCGCGTTCACGCGCTTCAAGCGGCGTCAACGGGCGCACAGGGCGAGCCGAAAGCCGCTGATAACGGCGCTGTCGGGGCGCGGCGATTGCCACCAGCGTCAGCGGCGCGCCCAGCTCGTCCATAAGCAGCTTGTATTCGCTCAGGCTGTAGAGGCCGTCGATGATGATGCCACGATGCCGCGATAGCGCTTCACGCAATTTCGGCAGCGAAATAATCGCCATTGCCGCCATGCCGTGCCTTGCGCGCAATTCTTCACGCGCAATGCGCTCGTTGGCCGGATTGACCTCCCAGCCGCGCCGTTTCACTTCATTAACAACGACCGCGCCAAAACGCAATGTGAAATAGCCGCGCCCCCGCAAATGCTCAGCGCAGACTGTCTTGCCCGCGCCCGGCATGCCCACCAGCGCCAACGCTTGCGGACCATATTTTTCTGGCGCCATCCGTCCTCTCGCAGATAGTGCGTCAACTCAAACCGAATTATACAGTCAGCATTTGCTGCGACCTAGTTTGGATCGGGCGCGAGACCTGACGCGCGGGTTTGTGTACAAGAAACAGGTCTTGAACGAGGGGGGAGCTGATGACAGGGTGCTTGAGTTGCGCGCTGACGCAAAAGCGAGACGCGGGCGAAGCGCCACCTTGGGACAGCATTTATCGCAGCGCGTTCTGGGATCTTGTTCATGCTTACAATACATCATATTTCGGCTGGCTGGTTCTGGTTGCGCGGCGGCATATTGAGGCGCTCGACGAGATGACATTCGCGGAAGCGGCTGACCTCGGCGCGCTCCTGCGTGAGGCTTCACAAGCGCTAAAGCGGCATACCGGCTGTCAGAAGACTTACGTTATGCAATTCGCTGAATCGGCTGATCATCCGCATGTTCATTTTCATATCGTGCCGCGCATGCCCGGTCAAGCGCCCGAAGACATCGCCTTCAGGGTGATGCGCCACCTTGGCGTGCAGGCGAGCGAGCGCTGCAGTGAAGACGATATGAATGCATTGGCGCTCGCCATTCGCGGGCAGCTCGCTTCAATGCGGGATTGCACAACTTAAACCCGGGTGTGGTGAATGTGTTGATATATTCCTCATTTCCCCCACCCTAAATCTTGTTCCCCCTCGGTCCCCCGCCTCACGGGGGATGTT
>JAPPFH010000047.1 GCA_028875185.1 Chloroflexota bacterium
GGAGGGGTTTGGGGTGGGGGCAAAGCAGCGAGTATCCAGCAAATTCACCACTCCCATTGCTGGGGCGCTCTTGGCGGGGACCATGTGGCGCGGGCGCAGATCAAATCAGCGCTCGCATCTAGGCAGAATCGCCGTAGATTCTGTAATATTGAGTTGACTGATTTTCACGGCGGCAGATGATTTAGGGAACAACGGGAGCGTTGCATGAGGGTTTTCATCGCGGGTATAGACGGTTACTTGGGCTGGCCCCTGGCGATCTACTTGAACGCGCGCGGACATACTGTAGCGGGCGCCGATTTGCTGCTGCGGCGCGAGTGGGTGGCGGAAGTCGGCGGAATCAGCGCGCTGCCCATCGCGGGGCGCGAGGAACGCCTGGCCGCTTTCAAAGACAAAGCCGGCGCCGAGCTTGATTTTCGCGTTGGCGATTTGACCGATTACCAGTTCGTCAAAGGCTGCATTCAGGACTTCCAGCCCGAAGCGGTGGTGCATTTGGGGCAGATGCCATCGGCGCCCTACTCAATGATGGATCAGGCGCACTGCGTCTGGACGCAGCAGAACAATGTTATCAATAATCTCAACATTTTATGGGCGATGAAGGAGGCTGCGTCCGCCGCGCATCTAATCAAGTTAGGCACGATGGGCGAGTATGGCACACCGGCGGTCGATATCCCCGAGGGCTTCTTTGAGGTCGAATTCCGTGGGCGGAAAGACCGCTTGCCATTCCCGCGGCAGGCGGGCAGTTGGTATCACCAGAGCAAGGTGCACGATTCGCACAACACAGACTTCGCCTCGAAGATTTGGGGCATACGGGCGACCGATATCATGCAGGGCGTCGTATTTGGCACGCGCATCCCGGAGATGGGCGATGATATGCGCATGCGCACACGGCTTGACTTCGACCAGTGTTTTGGCACGGCGATCAACCGCTTCTGCTGTCAGGCTGTCATCGGTCATCCTTTGACGCTCTATGGCTTGGGCATGCAGCGGCGCGGCTTCCTCCCGTTAGCCGATTCGATGCAATGTCTCGCGCTGGCGGTTGAAAACCCGCCGGAAGCGGGCGAGTACCGCGTGTTCAACCAGTTTGAGAACGCGTATTCGATAAGCGAATTGGCGCAGCTGGTCAAGTGCGTCGCCGCGGACATTGGCCTGTCTGTCGAGATAAATCGCTATGTCAATCCAAGGACGGAGCTGGAAGACCATTACTACAAGCCGGATCGTCAGCATTTGCTGGATTTGGGTTACCAGCCGACGCGCGACATCCAATCGGTGGTAAGAGAGACGCTATTGGAACTGCTAGACAACAAAGGACGCATTGAGGGGCATGCTGATGTATTGATCCCCGACATTCGTTGGGACGGGGTCCATCGGCGGTCGGAAGTTATCAGATGATAGCGAGCCGCAAACTGTCGGCTATTGCTCCTCGAAGGATTGCCATAATCGCCGCGGCGCTGGCGACCGGCTTCTTGTTTCTCCTTACCATCATCAACAGCCCGGCGCCGACGATTGACTTGGAATTCGGCGACGCCAAAATCCTGATTTCATCTGACCGCGATTGGACGCTATTCCCGGGCGACTGTGTGGAGCTTCGCTGGCGGCTGGCGGGCATCGCCTCGCTGCATGTGGATGGCGCCGGCAAGATCGGCGCGGACGAGATGCGCTTCTGCCCCGATATCAATGCGACCAGCCCGCTCTTCGAGGTCAGGGCGCAAAACGGGATCTACCGCAGCTTCAGGCTCAACATGCATCATTTGCCGGATCTGCTCTTTTACCTGGCGGCTTTCGCGACGCTCATTGGCGTTCCCGCCCTCGCCATCTACTATTATTGCTTGCGCCGGCTTGAGCGGCCCCTGCCGCTGGGCTGGCTGCTGCTGCTGGGGCTGGCGTTGATCGCGCTGGGCGCCTGGCTGCGTTTGACGCCGCATGAGCCGTTTGTGATTGACGAAACGCGCGAGGGCTTCGCCATTCGGATTTGGGCTGATCATGACCGCATCGTGTTTCCACACGAATGCGTCAAGGTCTGGTGGTCTCTCGTTGGGGCGCCGTGGTTGCGATTTAATGGCCGCGAGATTTTGACGGATAGCAACCCGGCTTTTGCCTTCCATTGCGCGGAAGACGGTGATTACGCGCAAATCGAAGCGGCTGAAACAGGCGCGGCGAGCCGGTCATACAGCCTGCCTGTCGCCTCGCATTTCCCGCATGGCGCCGTCCCGCCGCCCTTCTTTTACCTCTCTATGCTCGGGATCATTCTGAGCTTGTTGATTTATGCGCCGCTGCTCATTCGTCATTTGCGCGAAAGCCTAAGCCGAGGCGCGCGCGCGGACCTGCTATCCGTCCTCGGCTGCTTCTTTGTGGTCTTCGTGATGCAACTGCCGTTTGGCTTTGACAGCAACGGTCATTGGGAAGAGTGGATCGTCCATGGCTATACCGAAGGCGGGACGCTGAGCTTCTACGCGACCGAAGCCGTCTCCCGCCCCTTTTTGATGGCGCCGCATACGCTCGCCTACATGATTAGCTCGGAAACGTTCATCGGCTATCATGTAGTGAATTTTCTGCAATACGCTGGCCGGATGGCGCTACTCTACATTATATTGCGTCAGCTAGGGGTATCGCCGCTTTACGCTTTTCTGACGGCGATCTTATTCATGTTTTATCCTGTTAATGACAACTTGATGACCTTGCGGCGGCTTCCCAAGAATTTCAGCGTGCTGACGCTCCTGCTAGCGACCGCGCTATTCCTGGATTACTGTCGACATCCGCGGCGGCTGACATTGCTCGGGATGTGGCTGGCTTTGCTTTTCTGCGTCAATTCCAACGAGACGGGATACGCCGTGGTCTTGGTCGTGCCGCTGCTGCTGTGGCTGAGCGAGCGGCGGCTGACCTGGCGCTCTGTTAATTTGAGCGTCATCTGGTATATCGTGCCGGCTTTCAAATTGATGTCTGTCGCGTTCCTGCTGGCGGTCGGGCGCGACTTTTATCAGAGCGGCCTTTTAAGCGCGGGCGCGGCGCCGCAAGCGCCATCCTCCACAGTTTTCGACACGATGCTTGAAGTGCTTGGTATTGTTTATCCGCAGACCTTCGTTCATGGTTGGCGGGACGCGCTTGACAGTATGACCTTAAATTTGTGGTGGCTGCCGACGCTTGTGATAGTGGCGGGCGTTGGTCTCATCGCCTGGCATCATATTCGTCAACAAGCGCTTGAGCCGGCGCCGTCGGCAAAGCAGCTTGGCGTCTCAGCGATTGGCGGGCTGCTGCTCATCCTCGCCGCAGTTGGCGTATTGATGTGGATTCCGCTGTATCGCGAAGATCCTTGGCGCATGTATCTTTATGTGCCAATCGGGGCAGCCATCACCTTATTGAGCCTGATAATGCTGTTGACCGCTCCGATGCGCGATCGACGGCTTCGCGATTTAGCTGTCGCCGGCGCCTGCCTGGCGCTCTTGATACCGACGGCGTCGCGCTTGTTCGTACAGCAGAATCGTTTCGTCGAGAGCGCGCACACAAAAGCGCGAATCCTGCGCCGGATCATTGAAATCGCGCCGGCGGTTGCGCCAAACACACAGGTTGTGCTGGTTACCGAGTATGACCATATCGAAATGGGCGAGCGCGACATCAAAGATTTTATCCACAACGATATGCTGAATAGCGCGCTGCGCGTTCTTTATCAGGATCACGCGCCAGAACTTGCTTATGGCTGTCATTCGCTGAAGTATTGTGGCGAATTCAGCGGAGATGAAACAATTTTTTCGTCAAGGGCGCCGGGCGACCTGCTGGCGCGGACGCTCGTCTTCGCGCTGGCTGACGATTACACCGTTGAACTGGTCGAAGATCCGGCCGCCTGGCTGAATCTAAATGGGGCGGCGCCTTATGATGCGGGCGCGCTCTACGATGCCGAGGCGCCGCTTCCGCCACGGGCGGAGACCATGCTGTCCGCGGCTTTGCGATAATTGGCCGCTGTCGCTTCATCGGCGCCAGTTGATTTCGGGCGAGTCACCAGCCTCGCCTCTACAGTGCTGTTCGTATGGGTGATGGACTATGGCGCGTAAACCGGTAATGCTGATAGTGCTGGATGGCTGGGGCTTGCGCGAGACCGAGCGCGGCAACGCAGTCGTCCAGGCAGAGACACCCAATTTCGATCGCTGGCTGCGCAGCTGCGAACGCTGCATCGCGCACACATCAGGCGAGCATGTGGGTTTGACGCCGGGGCAGATGGGCAATTCCGAAGTGGGACATCTTAATCTGGGCGCCGGGCGCATCGTATATCAGGATATCTCGCGCATCGCCAACGCGATCGCCGAGGGCGCGCTGGCGGGCAATCCCGTTTTGCAAGACGCTCTGCAATACCTTGGGCAGCGGGGCAAACAGTTGCACTTGATCGGTTTGTTGGGCGATGGCGGCGTGCATAGCCATAGCGATCATCTGTTTGCGCTGCTCGATATCGCCGCGGCGAAGGGCGTAGATCCGCTGCTGCATCTAATCACGGATGGGCGCGACACGCCGCCGAGGCACGGCCTCAAGTACTGCGCGGAACTTCAGAGAAAGATTGACCGCGTCGGGGTCGGGACTGTGGCGACCGTGAGCGGGCGCTATTATGCGATGGACCGCGACCGGCGCTGGGAGCGGACGCAGCGCGCCTACGACGCGATGGCTTTCCGCGCTAGTGACACGAGGGCGCCGGATGCGGCGACCGCGATTCAGCAATCATACGACGCGGGCGTGACGGACGAATTCGTCGCGCCGACGGTGATCGGAGACATGCGCGAGCCCGGCATTGCCAGTGGCGACGCGCTGCTATGTTTCAACTTTCGCGCCGACCGCATGCGCCAGCTGGCGGCGGCATTCGTCAATCGGGACTTTGATGGCGCCGCGCGGTTCGCCCCTATCCCTGATCTGCGCCTGATCACAATGACCGAATATATGGAAGGGCTGACGGGAGAGATCTTGTTCCCGGTGGAGCTGCTGCGCAACACCCTGGCGGAGACGCTGAGCGCCGCCGGCAAGACGCAGTATCACAGTGCCGAGACCGAGAAGTATCCCCATGTCACGTATTTCTTCAATGGACGAAACGAAGCGCCATTCGCCGGCGAAACGCGTATGATCGTGCCATCGCCCAAGGTCGCCACCTACGACCTGCTGCCGGAGATGAGCGCCCAAGCGTTAAGCGAAGAAACGCTGGCGCGGCTGGCGGCGGCGGATGACGACTTTCTGCTCTTGAACTTTGCCAATCCCGACATGGTCGGGCATACGGGCTCGCTGCCCGCCGCGATTAAGGCGGTGGAAACGGTCGACGCCTGCGCGGGCCGGCTGGTGGATGCTGTTTTGGCGAAGGGTGGTGTGGCAATCGTAACCGCAGACCACGGCAACTGCGAACGCATGATGGATGAAGTCACGGGCGAGCCACATACTTATCATACCGCGGGGCCGGTATCGCTCTTTGTGATTGACAACCTGGGCTACTATGATTTGCATACTTGGGGCCGGCTGGCGGATGTCGCGCCGACGGTGCTGGATCTCATGGACATCAAGCAGCCACCGGAGATGACAGGACGGAGTTTGATACGGGGACGCGCTTCATAGCGCAACCCGATTCGCTGCCAGCCTAGCCGAGCTTCCGCCGGAAATAGGCAACCATCTCATTAAAGGCGGCGGTTGCGTTGTCGTCTCGGCTCATTTTGCCGTCTTCCAGCATAAAGCCATGCGGTTCATTGCCGTAGACCTTGAGTTCAAAATCTTTGCCCGCTTCGCCGAGGGCGGTGGCATAAGCATAAATATCCGCAATCGGGCTGGGACGGTCGAGCGTGCCATGGATGATTAGCATGGGCGCTGCAAGCTGGTCAATCAGATCAGCCGGGGTGGCTGGAATGCCGAAGTAGGGGAAGCCATACCAGGCCACGCCGGCGGCGAATTCCTTTATCTGCGGCATGAACAGCATTGTATATCTGCCGCCCGCGCAGAAGCCGGTCAAGCCAACGCGCATCGGGTCGACGTCAGCGCGCGCGCTGAGGAATGCGATGCTGTCGCGCAGCAACTGTTCAACCAGCGCGTCCGCCGGGCTGCGTTCGAAACTTTGCCAGCCGATCGCCAGAACCACGAATCCTTCCGCAGCGAAAGCGTCGGTCATTTCGCGGTAGCCGTCTTGCAAGCCGTTGAATGAATGGATCAAGACCACCGCCGGGTACGCCCCTTCTGCCGCCGGGTATGCGAGATAAGATGGGTAAGCCCGTTCGTCGCTCATCACTTCAATGTCTTCAGCGACCACCGTTAAGCGGTCTTGCGCCAGCGCCGTCAGCGCATGTGCCAGCACGAAGATAATCAGCAATACGTGTTTGATTTTCACAGATTTGTCCTTATCATCAGTTTCGGCGCACAGGCTACCAAGCTGCTGGCGCGAAGTCAACGCTTGCATAACAAGCTGTAGGCTTTCCGCCGCTAGCCGACTAGACGCGAATGGTATCGAGATGGCGAGCGCGAAACGACAAGCGAAGCTGCAAGCCATCGGCGAATCGCCCCGGGTATCGGTCTTGATCATCGGCGGCGGGGTCAATGGCATCGGCGCGTTTCGCGATCTGGCGCTGCAAGGGGTTGACGCGCTATTGGTCGAACGAGGGGATTTCGGCTCGGGGACCAGCGCGGCGTCTTCGCATATGCTGCATGGCGGGCTGCGCTATCTGGAAAACGGTGAGATCCGGCTGGTGAACGAGGCGCTGCGCGAGCGCGATCGGCTGCTGGTCAATGCGCCTCATTACGCCAAACCGCTGCGCACGACCATCCCCGTCTTCCGCTGGTTTTCCGGGCTGTTGAACGCGCCCTTGAAATTCGCCGGCTTGCTTGACAAGCCGGGCGAACGCGGCGCGCTCGTGATCAAGCTCGGCTTGACCTTCTACGATTTCTTGGCGCGAAGCAGCCGCGTCATGCCGAAGCATGAATTCAGGCGGCGCAACGAGGCGCTGCGCGAGTACCCGGCTTTGAATCCGGCAGTTCTCTGCGCAGCTGCCTACTATGACGCTTGGATGCCGTATCCGGAACGCATCTGTATGGAGATGGTATTGGATGCCGAGGCGCGAAATCCCGCTTGCCGCGCGCTCAACTATGTAAGCGCGGTAGCCGGCGCCGGCGCTGGCGTGCTGCTGCGCGATGAACTAACGGGGTCGGCGCTGCGCGTGCAGCCGAAGGTGGTCGTGAACGCGGCCGGACCTTGGATTGATTTGGTCAACGGAGCTGTGGCGCCGGGTGGCGAACGATTCATCGGCGGCGCCAAGGGCTCGCATTTGATACTGGATCATCCGGCGCTGCTGGAAGCGACGCGCGGCAGCGAGTTTTACTTTGAAAACGATGATGGGCGGCCCGTCTTGATTCTGCCTTACTTTGATCGCGTTATGATCGGCACCACCGATATTCGCATTGATGATCCTGACCAAGCCCGCGCCACCGATGCTGAAATTGACTATCTGCTGGCGATGGTGAACAAGGTGTTTCCGGCGATCAAGCCTGAGCGCTCGCAGATCGTCTTCACCTTTGCCGGCGTCAGACCCCTGCCCATCAGCACAGGCGTAGGCGCCGGGCAGATCAGCCGCGACCACAGCATACGGACGCTGGCGCCCACTGAAGAGCGGACTTATCCAATTCACGCGCTTATCGGCGGCAAATGGACGACCTTCCGCGCTTTCGCCGAACAGACTGCGGATCTCGTGCTGGGCAATTTGGGAGTGCCGCGCCGGGCGGGCACAGCGGATCTGCCGATAGGTGGCGGGCGGGATTACCCCCGCGGAGACAGCGCGCGAGAAGCGTGGTTGCGCGAACTGGCGGCGGAAAGCGCGCTTCCGCTAGAGCGCCTTCGGCAGTTATTCGAACGCTATGGCACACGCGCCGCGTCTTTTGCCCGTTTCATCGGCTGCCGGGACGACCGTCCGCTGTCCCATCACGCCGCCTACAGCAGGCGCGAATTGGCTTTTATCATGCGCGAAGAGAAAGTGGAGCGGCTGGATGACCTGCTGCTGCGCCGCTCCTTGATCGCCATGCTGGGCCAAGTGACGCCAGGACTGATGCATGAATTAGCGGAGATCGCCGCCGAGTCGCTGGGCTGGTCGGCGCAGCGCAAAGCGGAAGAGATCACGCGCGCCCAAGCGATATTGCGCCACAAGCATCGCGTGGAACTCTAGCGCGGCCCGTCAACGAAGCCGGACCGCCGTGCCGCTCGCAGTCACCATCAGCATGCTGCCATTGGAGCCGACGGTCTCATAATCCAGGTCGACGCTTAAGATGGCGTCCGCGTCGATCACGCTCGCGTTTTGCGTCATCTCGCTCAGGGCGATGTCTTTCGCCCGCCGCAATTCTTCTTCATAAGCGCCCGATCGCCCGCCCACGATATCGCGGATTCCGGCGAACATATCCTTGAACAGATTCGCGCCCATGATTGCTTCGCCGCTGACAATGCCGAGGTATTCCCCAACCGGCCGGCCTTCAATACTGGGCGTTGTGGTTACGATCATGCGTTTCCTCTTGGTTTCCATTGTTGTCCTCTAAATTGTTGTCCGCGCGGGATTGTACTGGCAGCGCGCCCTTGTGACAAGCGCTGGAAGCTCTCCATAGAGGCGCGATGGGCGATGTGGTTGCAGGCGGTATTCAGCCTGGCAGCGCCATGCGCAGCAATTCCTCCGCCGCGGCCGCCGCTGGAATTTCGCCCGCCATAACAGCCGCTTCAATCGCCGGCATTGCCGCCCGCACCGCTTCGTGCCGATAGAGATAATCCCGCAGTTGCCGCTCAAGCGCGCTGTGCAGCCATTGGCGGCGCTGATCGGTCCGCCGCTGTTCAAACGCTCCGCTGGACTTGGTCTGCGACTTGAATTCGCTGACGACCGTCCAGATTTCGTTGATGCCGGCGCCGGCCAAGCCGGACGCGGCGAGGGCGCGCGTCCGCCAGCCGCTGGTTGCCGGCGCCACAAAGCGCAGGGCGCGTTCAAACTGGGCGCGCGCTGCATGGGCCGCGGCAATGTTGTCGCCGTCGGCTTTGTTGATAATGATGGCGTCGGCGATTTCGATCACGCCTTTTTTGATGCCCTGCAGCTCATCGCCAGCGCCAGTAATCAGCAATAGCAGGAGGCAATCCACCATTGAGCGAAGCGCTATTTCGTTTTGCCCGGCGCCAACGGTTTCGACGATTATGACGTTGTAGCCGGCCGCTTCACAGACGAGAATGGCTTCGCGCGTTTTGCCCGCGACGCCGCCGAGCGCGCCGCTCGTTGGCGACGGGCGGATGAAAGCGTTGGCGGCGCGCGAGAGCTTTTCCATGCGCGTTTTGTCGCCAAGGATGCTGCCGCCCGTCATGGCGCTGCTCGGGTCGATCGCCAAGACAGCGACTCGAAGTCCGCGTTCGGTCAGGGCGGCGCCGAAAGTATCGATGAAGGTGCTTTTGCCGGCGCCGGGAGGACCAGTGACGCCGATGCGGATTGACTTGCCAGTGTAAGGCAGCAATTGCGCGAGCAGCGCCCGGGCCGGCGCCGCATGTTGGCGCGCGGCGCTTTCCACCATCGTTATGGCGCGGGCGAGGGCGGCGCGATCGCCGGCCAGCAGGGCTCTTACGAGGGCGGATTCGTTCGCTGAGGGCCTGCCTGCGGTATCGTCCATAACCTACTGTTGTCGGTTGCTTTTGTCCATCATACTGTATAGCGCTTGTCTGTTACACTGGTTTTGCAGGCTAATCATGCAAGACGAGTGATTGGGAATCGATTTGGAGGGTGGGGGAGCCAAGGCTGTGAGCGGGTCGCGTAGGCGCGGACCGCCGGCGCGGCAGATCGGTTGCCCGTACGACATTCGGGGAGTGGTGAATTTCATTGATAGCGCGACAAACCCCCATCCCCCGGCCC
>JAPPFH010000085.1 GCA_028875185.1 Chloroflexota bacterium
AACCCCCATCCCCCGGCCCCTTGCCCCCACAAGGAGGGAAGGGGAGTTATTCAAGAAATTACGGGCTTTTGAAGTCCCTCCCTCATTTTGGGGGAGGGATTTAGGGTGGGGGAAACGAGGGATATATCAACACATTCACCACACCCCTATTCTTGAAATCTCGTCAAGGCTGTGGTAGCCTAAGTGCATGTGGAAACCAATCGATAGCGGTCGCAAACTGAAAGGCTGTTGTTGTCGTTCCGAGATCTAGGCGGGTATGATTGGTTTGCCATGAATGTGGCGTTGCGCCACCGACAAGTCAACCCGCGAAGGTTGGCTTTTTTGATTGCGGAATTGCCATGCGCAGAATGACCGGAGAATAGCAGACAAGGAGCAAAACATATGAGTGATATCGGCAGCCGCGGGTATGCCAAGCCCGACAAGCTAGTCTCGACAAGCTGGGTGGCGGAACATCTGAACGACAGCAATATCCGAGTTGTTGAATCCAACGAAGATCCCTTGCTTTATCCGAGTGGTCACTTGCCGGGCGCGGTCGAAGTCGATTGGGTGAAGGATCTCAATGATCCGCTGCGCCGCGATTATCTCGACAAATCGGGATTTGAAGCGCTCGCGGGGCGCATCGGCATCACGCCGGAGACGACAGTCGTTTTCTATGGCGATAAGAGCAACTGGTGGGCGACCTACGCGCTTTGGGTATTTGAGTTATTCGGCCACACCAATTCCAGGATAATGGATGGCGGGCGCCTGAAATGGGTAGAAGAGGGGCGCGAGCTCACGCGCGAAAAGCCGAGCGTCAGCCCGTCGAGCTACAGCGCGCCCGAACGCGATGACAGCCAGATACGCGCCTTTCGCGATGGCGTGCTGGCGCATATCGGCGCAAATGGCCAGTTGGTCGATGTGCGCAGCCCAGGCGAATTCGCGGGCGACTTGCTGCACATCCCCGGTTATCCGCAGGAGGGCGCGGTCCGTGGCGGGCACATCCCCGGCGCCAGCAGCTGCCCTTGGTCGCGGGCGGCCAACGAAGACGACACCTTCAAAGACGCGGCGCAATTGCGCGCCATCTACAATGACGAGTTGGGATTGGACTCGTCCGCTCCGACCATCGCATACTGCCGCATCGGCGAGCGCAGCAGCCACACCTGGTTCGTCTTGACCTACCTGCTCGGCTTCGGCGATGTGCGCAATTATGACGGCTCGTGGACGGAGTGGGGCAATAGCGTCGGCTTGCCCATCGAAAAGTAGAACGCAGCAGACTGGGGCGGCAGGAGCTCTGCGCTTCGCCGCCTTTCCCCGCAAAGCATGTGACGATTATGTCAAGCTATCCGGCCAAACTGCAGGAATACCTTGATGATTTCGGATTCATCTCTTCGCGCGAAGAACGCGTCGATTTCCTGATTGATATCGCCGATGAGTTTCAGCCCGTGCCAGCGACCGTTGCGGAGAAACCCTACGATGAAGCGCATCGCGTCATTGGCTGCGAATCCGAGGCCTTCGTCTGGGCGATAGACCGGCCAGACGGCACGCTCGATTTCTATTTTGATGTGTTGAATCCGCAAGGGCTTTCGGCGATGGCGATGAGCGCGATACTGGACCATGCTTGTTCAGGGGCGCCGCTCGATCAAGTGGCGGCCATCAACGGCGAAGTTGTCTTCACGTTCTTCGGCAGAGATATCTCAATGGGCAAGGGACGCGGGCTTACCGAGCTCATCAATGCGGTCGTCTACCAGGCTAGGCAGCGTCTCCGTTCTGATTGATCGATTCCATGCCCAAGAAAGAGTCGCTGGGCGCACCCTGCGTGTAGACCGCATCGGCACCTAGCATGCCGCGGTAGGCGCGCGATGGCTCCGAATCCGGGATGACGGCGGCGCCAACATTTTCATAGTAGCCGACTGGACCGGCCCCACCGATAACCGCGTACATATAGCCGGCGTCGCGCATGGCGTGCAATGTCGCCAGCAGCAGCGCCGTGCCGATGCCCTGCCCTCTTTCGGCCGCGTCCACGCCTGTGGGACCGAAGAAATTCTTGAATGTGGTGTCGTAGCAGGCGAAGCCCAGCAATTGATCGCCGCGATGCGCCAGCATGACGGTGGTCGGGTGGGTCGAAAAGCCGGCATCCGCTTCGCTGACCCAGTATTCGCTAAAGTGCTCGCGAATCCAATCAAGAACGAGGAACTTTTCCGGCGTCATGCAACGGCGGATATTCACACCCAAGGCGCGCTGGGTCGCGATGGCAGGTTCAAGCGCCGGCAGATCGTACAACTTGACCAACATATCTGGCATGGCTCACACCTCCAGTCAAGGATCGTAGGCGTCTTGTTATTAGTCGCTCGGCATTTCGTCTACAAAGGCATGCAATTACAGTTTACATAGTTTCCTGGTTTCCGCTCGATTTTTTCTCCGCAATCTCAGCTTGGCATGGCGGACGACGACTTGAAACACTATCATAAGCGCTACGGACCACTGAGCGAGCGAACCAGATCATGAGACTACGACCCGAGACCAGAGCCGTTCACAGCGCAGCGACCGATCCAGCCAGCGGCGCCATTGTGCCGCCGATCGTGCTCAGCACGACCTTTGAATATGAGACGACCGAACTTGAGCATGATACCGATCAGCTAATCTATACGCGCTGGCAAAATCCCAACCGCGCCTCCTTGGAGCGCGCCATGGCCGCGCTTGAAGGCGGCGCCAGCGCCCATGCCGTATCAAGTGGCTCGGCGGCGATGCTGACGGTCTTTCAAGCGCTGAATCCCGGCGATCACATCGTCTCGAGCGATGATATGTATTTTGGCATTCGGGTGCAGCTAAATGAATTCTTCGCGCCCTGGGGGCTGAAGACCACCTTCGTCGATATGAGCGATTTAGAGGCTGTGCGGGCGGCTCTGCGGCATGAAACCAAACTTGTCATCCTTGAATCGCCGACGAATCCTATGATTCGCTTGGCTGATATCGCCGCCATCGCCGAATTCGCGCGCGCGAATGGCGCCCGGCTGCTGGTCGATAACACTGTCGCTACGCCCGTGGCGCAGCATCCGATTCAGCTTGGCGCCGACATCGTGGTAAACTCCTTAACCAAATACATTGCGGGCCACCATGATGTGCTCGGCGGCGTCATCGTCTTTGCCGAGGGAGACGAATTGGAGGAGCGGGTTGCGCGGCTGGTGCGGATTGGCGGCGGCGTGCTGTCGCCGATGAATTGCTGGTTGGCGGCGCGGGGGCTGCAGAGCCTTTCGTATCGCCTGCGAGCGCACAGCGAAAGCGCGCAGGAAGTCGCCTGTTTCCTGGCGGAACATCCAAAGATTGAGCGTGTACTTTATCCGCATCATCCCAGCCACCCGCAATACGACCTGGCGCTGCGGCAGATGGAATTCGGCAGCGGCTTGATGTCAATTCTGGTCAAAGGCGGGCGCGAAACGGCGATAGAGTTGGTCAATCGGCTGGAGCTTTTCACCAGCGCCACCAGCTTCGGCGGCACACACAGCTTGATCGAGCATCGCGAATCAATTGAAGAAGGCACATCCACGCCGGAGAATCTGCTGCGCGTCTCTATTGGCCTGGAACATCCGGCCGATCTGATCGCCGATTTGCGGCAGGCGCTGGCGTGATCTATCACCTCACCGATCGCGCCGCATGGGACGATGCGCGGGCGCGCGGCGAATACAGCGCGGCGTCGTTGGTAAGCGAGGGCTTCATCCATTGCTCGACGCGCGATCAACTGCTCGCTGTCGCCAACGACTTTTATCGTGGCGAAGCCGACCTGCTCGCGCTTTGCATTGATGAAAACAGACTGCGCGCCGAACTGCGATGGGAGGCGCCGTCGCATCCGAATCCGCTTTCAGACAGCGGGGTAAGCGGCAGCTCGCTCTTCCCACATCTGTACGGCGTTTTGAACCTTGATGCAGTAGTCGAAGTTTATGAGCTAAGCGAGCGCGAGACCGGCTATGCGTTGCCACGCGGAATCCCTTAACCGCCACAATCTAGCTTAGCCGATACCGGTCGCCTCAGCGCTAAATGCCCATAGGCGATTCTGCTGCTCGCGGTCGTAAGAGTTGTCGCTGGATCGCTTCTGCTGTCTCTCATTCCAATACTTGCCGCTTATGCCCGCGACATCCGGAGACGAAGCGAGATAGACGAGGGTCTCCGCGCCCTTCCGCGGCGAGATCGCGAAGAGCTTTTGCGCCGCCTTGATCAAGACGGACCAGAGCCGCCCGGTATTGTGTCCGAAGCCGGTATCCACCAGACCGGGATGCACGGCGTTGACGGTTACCGCCGTATCTTCCAGGCGCCGCGCCAATTCATAGGTGAATTGCACATTCATCAGTTTGCTGGCGCCGTAACTATTCATGAAGCTATAGCCGCTCTCGTCTCGCAGGTTGTCCAAGCGCAGAGTGGCGTTGCGGTGGGCGCTCGACGAGACGTTGATGATGCGCGCTTCACCCTGCGCGTCCGCGGTCCGCTTCAGAATGTCGAGCAGAAGATGGGTCAGCAGATAGTAACTGATGTGATTGAGGGCGAAGGTCATTTCGTAGCCGTCGACAGACTGCTGATAATTGGAAAAGACGGCGCCGGCATTGTTCAGCAAGACATCGAGCCGTCGTACTTCGCGCGAAACTCATCAGCGACGCGGCGGATCCCATCCATGGAAGAGAGGTCCGCGACGAGCATATCAACCTTGTCGCTGCCGCTGTTGGTCTTCAGATCAGCGCAGACCCTGCGCGTTTTTGATTCGTCGCGGCCGACAATGACGACATTGGCGCCCAATTTCATGAGTTCAAGCGCCGCCTGCTTGCCAATTCCATTGGTCGCGCCGGTGATGAGAACGCGTTTGCCGTTCATACGCATTGTCCTCCTTGGATACACGCTTGACAATGATGAGCCTGGGCGATCTACGCTTCATCATCGCCGTAGCTGTGACCGCCGAAAATTGCTCGAATCTCGGCCGCGGACTTGGCCGCTTGCAGCGCGCTCATACGCGCCGCTTCTTCTTTTTGCAAGGCGCGGGCATTGTTCAGTACCGCTTCAAGCTTGTCAGCCGGGAATTTGCAGGCGCCATTTTCGTCCATGTGAATCAACTCGCCGGGCGCCACATCCATGCCGCCAACTGATACGGGAATGTTGACCGCGCGCACCGCCATAGCGCCGTGGCCCGCGGTAACGCCGCTCAGCATATACTGGAAGTCCATCTCGCGGATTTCGTCCAGATCGCGCGAGGGACCGTTCGACAGCAAGCCAACGCAACCAAGCGCCTTCATAGCCGATACCATGTTGCCGCCAGCCAAGCCCACTTTTTCCGCGATCGCTTCTGGAAATTTCTGCTCAATCACCAGCACAGTCGGCTGCGGCGACGCTTCCATCGCTTCGAGCACGTCCATAAAGCTGAGGCGCGAATAATTGGAATCCGGCATTCCATAGACGCAAGTTACGGCGTAACCGACGCGGCGTCCCAATTCCGGGTACATGCAGCGGATTGAGGTATCGGTGTACCAATTCTCGGTCCAGGGATTGTAGAGCCCCAGGCACAGCGGCGATTCCGGGTAGGTCGCGACCACATTGGTGATTGATGGCGTATCGAAATTCTTCAGTTCTTCGAGCATCAGTCGCTGATTCATGCCGTTCCTGCCTCACGATTTAGTTATAGCCCGACATTCTACAATGCCTATCAGCTTTACGAATAGTATCCGCTTCCGCCGTGAGCTAATCTGGGTCCTGCTCGGACCTTCGCGTCACCTTCACGGCGCCGCGGAACACTGGCAGGATCGGCAATAGCAGAAGCGCAGAGAGCGAGATCGCCACGCGCACCGAGCTTAGCAATCCAACCGCGCCGACGAGCGGCCCGCCCGCGATCTGCCCCAGCGCGTCCGCCTGGCCCTGGATCGACAGCACAGTGGCGCGGACTCCCGATTCGGTGTGCTGATTGATCCAAGCTTCCATCAGTGGATTGCGAATCGCGCGCGCGGCGCCCGTTAGCCACAAGCCTAGCAGCGCGAGCGCGAATATGTCCGCAAGAATGAAGAGGAGCACACTGACGATCAGCAAGGCGTAAACGCCAATCAAGGTATACGCGATTTGTGGACCATCGGTCATATCCAGACGCCGCCGCAGCAGTTCGGTTGCCGCCAGGGTAAGCGGCATGGATACCGCGCTGATAATGCCGAACCACATGATCTCATCGAATTGCCCCAAGGGCGGCAAGCTGAAGTTTTCGAGCAGATGCGAGATCCAAAGCCGGTCGAAGCCCTCGCTAAAGGCGCCATGTATGATGGCGGCAACCGTGATTAAGAGCAGGATCTGGCGCGCCCGCACCAATGCGAATCCGCCGCGGAAGGTGGAAAGAAACATTCTCCAGGATTCTCGATCGCTCGCCGGGCGCCGCTGGAAGCCCGTTTCCGGCATAAATAGCGCCAGAAACGCGGCGAGCGCGACTAGCAGAACTCCGCCGCAGACGATGGCTAGCTGCAAACTCACGCTCGCCAGGGCGACACTGACGAAGATCCCGCAGAATGCAAAAACCTGCTCCACCTGAGCCCCGCGCAGAAACGCTTTGCCAGCCCGTTCCAAGCCGATCTCATCGACGATCCAAGCCGTTGTCGCGCCACTGAGAAAGGTATAGCCCAAGCCGGCGAAAACCTGCCCTAACAGCAGCGCTTCAAATACCGGAAAGCTGCCTTCCAGGATGAGGCTGAATCCCAAAAACAGAAATCCGACAATGATTGACAAGCGCCGGCTGTAAACATCAGCCACCACGCCAGTCGGGATTTCCGTCAGCAACGCTGTCAACTCCAGGGTGGCGCCGATCAAGACAAGCTGCAAAGGATTCAAGCCAACCTGTTTGACCTGGTAAACCAGATGAACCGTATATGCGAGGGTCATGGCGAAAGCCGCGAAGCCCATTCCCAACAGGTACAACCGGTAAGCCTCAGCTTTAGGGATGTTCAAGCGAAAGGACATATTCTTCCGGTACTTTTGGCGCTCAAAGCGTCGGCGTGAAACGGCGCAGGATACCAGTGTCGAGGAAGACTTTCAACTCCTCGCAGCGTTCGGCGATGAGCGGCGGCGCCGCTGCGCCAACGGTTGGGTTCTGAAGATTAGCCAGCAGCCAGCGAATTGACGCGAGCTGGCGCGCGGCGATGAGGGGTTCAAGCAGCTCGCGGTCGCCATCGGGGGTCGGGCGCACAGATGTGTAGCCGCGCCATAGCGCATCCGCCAGCTTAAGATAATCACCCTTCCGCTCGCCTTTCAATTGCCAAAGGATCGGCGCCAGATCGTAAAGATAGCAGCCCCAGCCGCAGAATTCGAAGTCCAGCGCCGCGATAGAATGCGCGCAAAAGACAATGTTTTTCGCCAGCAAGTCAGCGTGGATTAAGCCGGCGGACCGCGATCTGGACGCCAACTCGTTCAAGGGCGCCCGGAGATGTTGAGCCACTTCCCCCAAGATTGCTTGCTGCCCTGGGCTGGTCCGCGCCTGTTGGGCTCGCGGCGCGTAGGGCGAATCCGCGCCGAACAGCCCCGCCCAATCCAGGCGCGGTCGGTCGAAATCAGCTGGGGCGTCGAACTGCGCGTCGCTGTGCAGTCTCCCGAGATATTCGCCGATGCGATAAACATCGGCGACTACTAAATCGCGCGCCGATTTCATGTCGCCGCTGATGTATTCGAAAAGCGCGGCGTAGACAAGCGACGGCGGCGGCAGCAAATCGTGACGCAAGGTAAGATAGTGTTGTTCCCGCCCATCTGCCCGCGCCACCACAGGTAATGGCGCCAGCAGGTTCGTGTTGCGGCGGATCGAAGCGAGCCACTGCAACTCCGAACGAAGCCGCGCGGCTTTGACGCCCCGCGCTTGCTGCAAGCGCAAGACATATTTGGCTCCGCTTGTCGTCACCCTGAAGACGATATTGCTGCCAAGCCCCAGCCGGCGAATACTTAGCGGCTTTAAGCGCCAGCGCCGCATTGCCTGATCAGCAATGTCCAGCCACAACTGTCGCTCGGCGTTCGGCCAGTCTTCAAAGTTGGTCATGTTGATACGCGCGATAATAGGGTTCGCCCGGGAAGTCTTTCATGGCGACCCAATCTAAGTCCGCGCTCGGAAGATTCTTTTGTCTGCTAGAATGGGCAATTGCAAACAGGGGCAGAAGGAGCGCCCAATGCGCAAATGGATACTTCTGGTTTCCGCTCTAAGTTTCGCGGCGCTGATTGACCAAATCGCGAAAGCCTGGGTTCTCGAGAACTTGAGCCCATACGAAAGCGCCCAGCCCATTCCCGCGTTGGCGCCGTTTTTCCAGTTGACGCGCAGCAGCAATTCCGGCGCGGCATTCGGCATTCTGCCAATGGCGGGCGATGTCATTCTCGTCATTGGGCTCTTCATCGTCGCGGGCTTGTTATGGTCTTTGCGATCGCGGCCGGCCGAAGCGCGCCTGGCGCCCGCCGCCATTGGGCTGATCATCGGTGGCGCAATCGGCAACATCATCGACCGCTTGCAGCACGGTCACGTCATTGACTTCATACATTATCAAATTCCGGACTTGATTTCCAACGTATCCAATCTGGCTGATCACGCCATCGTGCTGGGCGTATTGCTGATTATTGCCGAAAGCCTATGGCGAGAGCGCGCCCACCAGCATCCGAAGGACAGCGCCGCCGGCATATGACCCAGCGCGCCAGACTGTGACCGCTAGATAATCTTTTCCAGCTCGATTTCGTCGCGAATGGTAATGCCGTGCAAGCCCGTGATTGGGATTTGCGGCTTGATTCGGCGCGCGTCCGCGATGGCGTTGCGGTGTACCGACACCAATTCATAACCGCGCTTCTGCCAGAATTTCAGCGCTTCGAGGTTGTCATTGGTGGTGACGAGCCAGAGTCGCTTCATGCCGGCTTCGCGCGCCCATTCCTCGACCGCCTCTACAAGCGCGCTGCCTACGCCAATCGCCTCGTCCAGGCTGTCCAAGGTGGTGATCTCGCATTCCCGGTCGCCGATATGCAGGGTAATCAAGCCGATATTCTCCGCAGTGGCTGTTTCTTCAGGTTTTGCATCTTCCGCGTCCGCGCCCCGTTCCGCCATGAAACCGGGCAGCAGGTGTCCGTAAACCGCCCGACCGCGCGAGACAATCTGAGTCGTACCCCAGCGCTCATCCAAAAAATGCGCCACCCATTCGCGATCGGCGCGTTCCAGGGGCCGAATTGTAAAGGCGGTCATCAGCAAGACCTCTAACTCAGGTTGGGTGCGTTCCAACAATTATAGCCAAACTTAATCAAGTTGGAAAACTCTGGGGGAGTGGTGAATGTGTTGATATATCCCTCGTTTCCCCCACCCTAAATCCCTCC
>JAPPFH010000076.1 GCA_028875185.1 Chloroflexota bacterium
GGAGGGATTTAGGGTGGGGGAAACGAGGGATATATCAACACATTCACCACACCCCGACGCGTCATTTGTCGGAGCCGCGAGCGATTCCTACCGGCATTCGATCCCCGCGTCCTCTACAATCTCGGTGGCCTCGGTGGTGAAACTTGTACATTAGCGGGCGCGTTTTGGCGCAATGATGAACCAAGCGACAATAAAGCGGCTCAATCAGATCAATCGCGATTTCTACCGCGCGACTGCCGCCGAGTTTGACGCCACGCGCCAAGCCCCCTGGCTCGGCTGGGAGCGGCTGCTCAAATCAATCGAATTGCCGGTCGAGTCGGTGCTGGACATCGGCTGCGGCAACGGGCGCTTCGCTCTGTTCCTGGCGGAGCGGCAGCCACAGCCCTTCCGCTACATCGGCATCGATAGCAACGCCGATTTCTTAAGGCGCGCGCGGGAAAAGCTGGCGGCATTCCCTAGCGTTGACGCGGCGCTGATCGAAAGCGACATCGTGTTGGCTAGGCTGCCGCAGCGCGCGGCGCAGTTGGTGACGCTCTTCGGTGTGATACACCACTTGCCGGGTTTCGCGCGCCGGCGAGATTTGCTGGCTTCAGCCGCCGAATGCGTCGGCGCGGGCGGTTTCCTGGCGCTGGCAGCCTGGCGCTTTTATGAGCAAGAGCGCTTCAGGCGGCGCATCGTCCACTGGAGCGCGGACATCACGGTGGAGAAACATGACTATCTGCTGGATTGGCGGGGCGGCAATCGGGCGCTGCGCTATTGCCACTTCGTCGATGATGCGGAACACGAGCAACTGATCAAGGCGACGGGCTTGTCCGTCCTCGCCGATTATCGCGCTGATGGCGCCGAAGGGACGCTGAACCGCTATACGATCCTGCAGCGGTGAACAGGTCCTCATATTGCTGCGCAAAGGGACAAGGCATTGGAGCCGCCCGCTTGACGCAGCATAGGTTGTCCAGGTCTGATGTGTCTACGGGCGACCGTTCCGCGCAGTCTGCCTGGCGCAGTGGGTCGCCCGCCTTGACGGGTAAAGAACGAACGCGCCCTAGCAGTGGCCGCTCAGCCAGTATGGATTCGTCCCCGAGGTGTTGTTGCCTTCTTCGAACTCAGCCACTCTGTTGTCGTAGTCGACGGTAGCGCTTATATGATGTAGCGTCTCGACGTGGACCGTTGGGGTTATGAACGCCCCCCCGACAGTTTGCAAGGCGCCGGCGGGCACCGCGCTGAAGGGAATCGTGGTCGTCTGCGGCGAGGCAGTTCCATTTAAGCCGCTGTCTCGCACCTCAATCAGCCCGCCATTGGGCGCGTTGGCGCTGCCGGCGTTTCTGATGGTCACCTCAATTCCGTAGGTTTCGCCGCATTTCACGCCGTGAGGGTGGACCTGAATATGATGGATGACGAGATCGACACCGCTCTGTGGCTGCTGCGGTTGGGGCGGCGGGACAGCGGTCGGTATTGGCACAGGCGTCGGCGGCGGTGGGGGCGGCGGATTGATCCGCGGCATATTGCTGAGGTCACCCGAAGTATTCACGATGCCGGGATAGATGAAGCCACTGCGCCCGTTTGCGAGCTCAATATAGTACCAGCCCGTTCCGCGACTGCTGATGCCCTTGATCAGCGCCGAGTCGCCGTCGAGCAAGTGACCGATTACGTGGTAGACGGTTGAATCGCCGGCGCGCACATTGGAATTAACATTAGCAGTGACGCGCGGTCCGGGATCTTCCGTGGGCTCCGGTTCGGGCGCCGCATCTTCATCCATGTCTTCATCCATGTCGTCGTCCATGTCTTGTTCCATATCCGGCTCTGTTGCCGCCGCTTCCTGCTCAGCCGATTCCATCTGCTGCTCCGCTGCGGCTGCCGGCGGGTTGTTCTCCACACGGATGGGGCTGACGCGGAAATACTCCGGCATGTCGCCGCCGGAATTTATCGTCAGCCGCAGTTCGTATATCCCATCGCGCAGGGTGACCGTATTCCATACGCCAAGCACATCATCAGAGACCGCCTCGATCCGCGGCAAGGTCGCCGGGAACCATTGATTGTCGTCCTCGCTGTCCGCCATCATGTCGAGCGCGAGCGGGCGGAACTCGACGAAGAAGTTGCGCATCGCTTCCAGCGTCACGGTGCCGTAGATGTCGACGCTGTCGCGCACAACATAAACCGGCGGCGGGAAACTGATATGGGCTTCCGGGTTCACCATGTCCGGATCTATGGGATCGATCGGGTTGGCGTTTTCTTGCGCTAGCGCGGACGGGGCCAGCAACAATAATGTGAGAATGACATACATCAGAAACTTACTACGCTTCATGATTGTGCCTCCTGATATGCAAATTCGCCTAACGCGGCTTCGTCTGAATGGAAATCCTGCCATCTATAATAGGATGAAATGAGGATGTTCGCTTGACGCTGGGGCGCGGACTCAATAGCGATCCGCTCCACTTGGACGCATTGCGCTAGGAAACGCACTACCATTTCCCACTCATTTGCTTTAGTGTTTGCCCCATTGCAATCGGGTTCCTTCAAACGGCTCGTGCCGGGCTGAGGGCATTATGACGCGCGCTTGCGCTGCGACTTTGGCATGACTCAAAACGCGATCGTCATCATTCGCGATCTGTATAAGACCTACCACGAAGGCGACCGCAAATTGCCCGTGCTTGAAGGCGTCAGCCTCGATATTGCGGCTGGCGAATTCTTTGCCCTTCTGGGGGCAAGCGGAAGCGGAAAGAGCACTTTGCTCAATCTGCTCAGCGGCATAGACAGCGCCGACAGTGGTCTCATCCAGATAGACGGCAGCGATATCACGCCGCTGAACGACAGGCAGCTCACGCTCTTCCGCCGGCATCACATCGGCATCGTCTTTCAATTCTTTAATCTTATTCCCACCTTAACCGTGCGCGAGAACATCACTTTGCCCGGCGAATTAAGCGGCTCGCGCCCGGCGGCGGCTCAGGCGCGCGCCGACGAATTGCTGGAACAAGTGGGCTTGCGCGATCGGGCGGCGACCTATCCCGATAAACTCAGCGGTGGCGAGCAGCAGCGGGTCGCCATCGCGCGGGCGCTCTTGCATGAACCCAAGCTGGTGCTGGCTGATGAGCCCACCGGCAACCTCGATGACGAAACCGGGGGGACGGTTTTACGGCTGCTGCTGCGGCTCACGCGGGAAGCGGGCAAGACCCTGGTCATGGCGACGCACAGTGCCGAAATCGCGCGCCAAGCCGATCGCTTGGGGCGCATCCATGACGGTCAACTGCAAGTGGAAGCGCCACCGACTTAAAGCCTCGCCCTTATGATTTGCGCCTTGCCCCCGCGGCGCTGTCAAGCGAATGGTGGCGGCAACTTTCTGCGTTCCGCTCAAAACTAGCTGCAGTTCCAATAGAAGAATGTTGCAAGACGCGGTAAAATAGGCGCGAGCGCATAAGGCGATCAGTTCATGATTCAGTGAAGCGGCCGAGGGCAAGCGGTCGATCGCGCATAGGAGTGCGCCCGTCTATACGACATCCTGGGCCGCGCGGCTATTCTCGCTTCCGCCGACGAACGACCTTTTGCTCAATGGGTTGATATTGGTCTCGTACACGGCAAGGTCAGCAGGTTGCAGACGAAAGGGTTTTGGCAATGGTCGACCCGGAACAGAATAGCAAAGTCAGAGCCATCCTCTCCGAGTTGCGCGATGTCAACAAAGACAGGCGGCGAACTGCCGTCATGAAGCTGGGCATGGTCGGTGGCGACCAAGCGCTGCGAACGCTTATTGGCATCGTCGAAAACAGCCAGGAAGACCTGATCGTCCGTGGGCGCGCCGCCTTGATGCTTGGCAAGCTCAAGGATGACCGCGCTGTGCCGCATCTGATACGCGCCTTGGAAGCGCCCGGCTTCCTCACGCCATTAAACGCGGCTCAGGCTCTGGGCAAGATTGGCGATCCGCGCGCCATCACCGCTCTGCTGAGCTTCGCTCACAACAGCAACGACAAGACGCGCGCAGCCGCTGTTGAAGCGCTGCGGCAGTTGGGCTACGAATTTGATGTCGCCTTCGGCGAGCCTCAGCCGCAGATTTGATCTATCAGAAATTCCAGATAATTTCCGAATTAATTTTCGGGTTTAAACCAGTGCTTGGCGCCCGACTTTTTCTGTATTGCGGAAAGTCCCTTCATCTGTGCCGCTTTCGGATTGCTTAGGATTTCGATTATAGCGCTTGATACGGATCACAGGAGCTTGGCGCAGATCTTGAGAAGGTCAATATCCAC
Source organism: Chloroflexota bacterium (assembly GCA_028875185.1). Taxonomy (GTDB): domain Bacteria; phylum Chloroflexota; class Anaerolineae; order Aggregatilineales; family Phototrophicaceae; genus UBA6055. Next base: position 4,233 of record JAPPFH010000076.1, read on the forward strand.
GGTGGCGCCATCGTCCTCGGGCGCCCGCTCGGCGCTTCCGGCGCGCGCCTGATGACGGCGCTGATCAATGCGCTGGAAACCACCGGCTCCCGCTACGGCTTGCAGACGATGTGCTGTGGCGGCGGCATGGCGACCGCAACAATCATTGAGCGCATTGGACGTTAATTTAGCGGGCGGCTGACCAATTCGCTCAACCCGCATAACCGACCGGCGCCGGTGTCGCCGCCTCGCGGATGCCAATGCTCTGTGGTGTCGCTTCAGACGCTGCGCCCGCGGTCAGCGCCGCATCCTGCTGCTGCGCCTGGCAAGCCAGAGCGGATTGATCGCGCCGGGCGATCATATCCGCCCGGTTGACGCGACCGACGGCTGGCTGCAGTTCGAGCGCCGCCTTGAACTGCGTTTGCGCCGGGCAGTGATCGCCCTGCAGCGCCAGCGCCAGCGCATAATTGCGCAATGATTCCTGGAGATCGCCCGCGATTGGCCCGTTGACATAATCCCGCACGCCAAATTCGTAATACATGCTGCTGAACTTGCGCACCGCTTCCGCCGGATTAGTCGTCTTGTAGCGTTGCCCGTCAAGATAGAGCAGGGCAATGAAGCGTTCGTGGTAGAGATCGTCGATGCTCCCCAGCTCCTCGGCGCGGTCGGTCATCACGATCGCCTCGGACAAGTGGCCGCTGCGAAACAGCGCCAGCGCCTGCGCCGTCAGCGCATTCAGAAACAGCGGCTTCACCAACTCACGCTGAAAACTTTCATCAATGCTGATAATCGCATCCAGCGTATCAATGGCGGAGGCGTAATCGCTCAGGCGTATGGCGGCTTGCGCTTCCTGGAGCAGCGCCTCCAAATCAAAACCGGCCGAAATCTCCCCAATGCGCGCTGGAGCCGTCGCCGTCAGTGCCGGCGCGGCGGTCGCTGGCAGGGCGGTGGGAGCGAAAGTATGGGTTGGCGGTGGCGTCGGGCTGGCAGCAGCGGCGAGACGGGCCGCCGTCGCCATAGGCGCCCACAGCGGCAGGCAGTTGGGCGTCTGCGGCAAGTGCGCCAGATCCTCGAAGCGGTTCTGCGCCAGTGTCAGGCTGCCTTCCGCCAGATCCAGCGGAATGCGCTCGCATTGGATTTGAATCTCGTCTTGGGTGGCTGCGGCCGAGTTGGCGCGCGCGGTCGCCAGCCCGGAATGCCAACCTGCATATACCGCGCCGACAACGATGCCGCCGCCGATCAGCATACAAGCGAAGGCGCCGAATCCCCAAAGCAGGCAGCTCAAACCGCGCCGCTTCCGCCCGTGGTTTGCATGATTCACGATCGCTACGCCTGGTGACTTCACAGTCCATCCCGCTGATTAGTCAGTCGCCTGCGATCCTAAGCTCGACGGCGGATTGACCCAGCTCTTTTGCGCCTAACTGAAACGGCGCGTATTATAAATGAGTAACCTGGCGCTCGCCAGCCATCGCTATGGCGGCGATTAATCCCGCGCTAACCAATTCGGGAGTGGTGAATACTGACGATACGGATTCAGCCCGATCTTGTCAAGAAATCTCTGTGCCCTCTTTGTCTCTGTGGTGAATTACGCCCTGTGAAACTCGCCAATCATCGTAACTCTTCAATATTCACCACTCCCGCCAATTCGAATTTGTTTCATTCAATTGAATTTCAGTTAGAATAGAAGGGAGGTTCCATCTATCCGGGACCAAGACGGTACAGCCAAGGAGAACAGAGGCCCATGAACAAATACATCCGCATCGTTATGCTCGCCGCGGCGCTGGCATTAACTGCGATGCTCTTCGCGCCGGCCGCAGCTCAGGATATGGGCAGTGGCGCTCCCATCATTGAACCTAATTTTGGCGACGATCCCACGACCTTCAATCCGATTATCGCCAATGATGGCACGTCCTACGATGTCATCAACCGTATGTTTCCCGATTTCATCGGCATCGATTCCGCCACCGTTCAATATATGGGCGGCGCGAAAGGCGCGCTGGTTAGCAGTTGGGATATTGCCGAAGATGGCGTCACCTATACCTTCCATCTGCGCAGCGACATGGTATGGAGCGATGGCGTTCCTATTACCGCGAACGATGTCGCCTGGTTTCTCGATGCCGTCCTCAGTGGCGAAACGTCAACGCCGCGGCAGGAATTGTCAAACCGCATCTCCAGTTACGAAGTTGTCGACGATAACACGCTGACCATCGTCTTTAACGAGGCGAACTGCACGCTGATTGATACGCTCAACCCGGTATTCCCGGTGCCGGCGCATGTATACGAAGAGGTCTACGGCGACGATTATGCCGGTATGGACGAGAGTGATTACAACCTGAATCCGACAACCACGGGCGGGGGCGTCTTTGTCTTCTCGAATTTCCGCCCGGGCGAACAGACCACCCTGCTGGCGAATGCCGACTTCAACGATGCCGAACTGGGCGCGGTCATCCCTGAAGGCTGGGTCTTCAAGGTCGTCACCGATCAAGTGGTGCAGATGGAGCAGTTTTTCGCTGGCGAGCTGAGCTTCGTCGCCAGTGTGCCGCAAGCAAACCGCGACGATGTAAAGGACCGCGGCGCCGCTGGCGAATTCCAGACCTTTGAAACGCCCGCCTCTACCATCCGCTTCCTCTCGCTAAATCTCGCCGACCCCAACAATCCGCAAGATGGCTTGGATGAAGACGGCAATGTGATTGACCAAGGTCACCACCCGATTCTTGGCGATGTCCGCGTTCGCCAAGCGCTGAATTACGGTATGAACTTTGACGAGGTCAACGAGGGCGCCTTCTTCAACACGGGCGTGCCGGTCGCCTCGCACGTCCGCCCCACTGATTGGAGCTTCCCCGCGGGCTTGGAACCCTATCCATTCGATCCGGACAAAGCGATGGCGCTGCTGGACGAAGCCGGTTTCACCGATAGCGATGACGATGGCGTTCGCGAATGCAATGGCTGTGAACATGCCGAAGAGGGCGCGCCGCTTGCGCTGACGGTCAAGACCAACGCCGGCAATACCTCGCAAGAAGCGCTTTACACGATCTTGCAAGATCAATGGAACGAAATCGGCTTCGATATCACCGTCGAATTCGTCGAGTTTGGCACCCTGGTCAGCGAGTTCACGGCGCAGACTTACGATGCCATCGGCGTATTTTGGGGTTTGGCGACGCCAGCCAACCCGAACGGCATCGCTGATATCTTCCTGCCGGAAGCTGATGTGCTTGGCGCCGGATACAATACGCAGTCCTTCAACAACCCCCGCCTTAACCAGCTGATCGAAGAGGCGCGCAACCTGCCCGGCTGCGATGTCGAAACGCGCAAAGCCATGTACGGCGAAGCCTATCAAATCCTGCGCGATGAATCGCCTTGGATCTGGATCAGCACCGGCAACGTCCTGCTGGCGGCGCAGACAAATGTAGAGAACTGGGCGCCGCGCGCCGGCGGTGCGCGCTGGAATATCGACGCCTGGACAATCACGGACATGTAATACGATCGACCGCTGCTGTTTTTTACGGTCCTCCCTGATAAACGGGAGGACCGCTTGCATACCAATAAATCATGACGAAATATATTATTCGCCGCCTTGTTCAAGCCGTCCCGATCTTCATCGGCATAACCATCTTGTCCTACGTGCTCATAGCGATTACGCCCGGCGGCCCGGTCGAGACGCTCGCGTTCAACAATCGGCTCAAACCGCGCGAGCGAGAAGAGCTGAAGTACATACTGGGCATTAACGATCCGCTGCCGGTGCAGTATATCCGCTGGCTGCTGGGCGACGATTGGATGCGTTGGGACAGCGACGGCGATGGCATTGCCGATGGGGCGCTGTTCTTCATCGACATGTATGGACCCGTGCTGGATGACAGAGGCAAACCGACGATCGACGCGGCGAGTGGCGAGGCGCTAGCGAAGCCGCTGCCGCCGGGTGATCAACGCGGCATCCTGCGTGGTGACTTCGGCAACTCATTCTACTTCAAGCGTCCCGCCATTAAGATCTTGGTGGAGCGCCTGCCCGCGACCCTGGAGCTGGGGTTGACCGCTCTGGTTGTCGGCGTTGTGTTAGGCATCGGCGTCGGCATCCTGGCCGCTGTCAGCTACGGTGGCTTTTTCGACCAATCAAGTCGCATTGGCGCGGTCATCGTCAATTCCATACCGAATTTCGGTTTGGGTCTGCTGTTGCTGCTCTTGTTCGGCTCGACATTGCAGATATTGCCCCTGGGCGGCCGCTGCCGGACGACGCTTGATCCAACCTGTCCGCCCCTGCCCGAGCGGCTCGAGTATCTCATATTGCCGACGATCGTGCTGGCGGCTGGCGCCGTCGCCGGTTATTCCCGCATCATGCGCTCCTCCATGCTCGATGTGGTATCCGAAGATTACATCCGCACAGCGCGCTCCAAGGGGCTTGGCGAACGCGCCATCTGGCTGCGTCACGGCATGCGCAACGCTTTCATACCAATCGCGACGTTTCTTGGTCCTTCAATCACATTTTTATTGAGCGGCGCCGCCATCGTCGAATCGGTATTTTCTTGGCCTGGCGTCGGCCGGCAAGCGGTAAACGCCGTCGTCCAGCGCGATTTTCCCGTCGTGATGATCGTCGTCATTTACGCGTCGATCGCCAATATACTGGGCTATCTGATCTCCGATATTCTCTACGGGATCATCGATCCACGTATCGGCTACAACTAGGGCAGGGGGCAAGCGCGCATGGCAGTCACGCGAAGAGAAGTCGCCCGGATGCCGCAGAGCGGTAAAGCGCTCGTCAGCAAGTCGCTCACCTATAAAGCGCTGCAATCCCTTCGCCGCGACCGACTGACAGTCGTTGCCCTGGCTTATATCGTCGTTCTGACGGTTGTCACGGCTTCAGCGCCGCTTATCACCGATTTCATCATGCAGGTCGACCCGAACGAGCCGATCACCGCCGATATCTTCACGCCACCGTTGACCAAGGGTTATATCCTGGGCGCTGACGACATCGGTCGCGATCAGTTGGCGCGGCTCTTGCATGCTGGCGGCATATCGATGGCCATCGGCTTCTTCGGCGCGCTCTTTTCATCTACGATCGGCGTCGTGCTGGGCATGATCACCGGTTATTTCGGCGGCCTCACTGACGACGTCTTTCACTGGATCATCACCACGCTGGATTCGGTTCCGACTCTTTTTTTGTTGATTCTGATTTCCTCAATACTGTCCTTCTCGGCTGAATCTCTCATCTTGACGGTCACCTTGATTGGCTGGACCGGCACCACGCGTTTGATCCGCGGCCAAACGCTTTCTATCCGCGCCAAAGAATATGTGCTCGCCGCCCAAGCGATGGGCGCCAGCCCGCATCGCATCCTCATGTTTCACATACTGCCCAATCTGGTCTCAATCACTGTCGTTCAGCTCGCTCTGGGCATTGCCGGGCTTATCCTGGCTGAGTCCGCCTTGAGCTACCTGGGCTTGGGCGTGCAGCCGCCGCAAGCCACCTGGGGCAATATGCTGACCAAATCTTTCCAATTCTTCCGCCACGGCCCACACCTCATCATTTTCCCCACCTTGATGATCTCGCTTACGGTGCTCTGTTTCTATATCGTCGGCGATGGCATCCGCGACGCTTTCGACCCCACCTTACAGCGCTGATTCGCCGTCCGCTTGACACAGCGCGAGCCAGCGTGATACACTTCCCGCCATGAAGACTTGTTGCAGGGTCAACCTGATGCCTATGCGGATGCCGATTGTCACCGACGACAGACGGCGATTGCGCCAGGCCTAGGCGACGCAGCGCTTAATCTCGATACCGTCTGTCAGCGACAGGCGGTTTTTATTTGTATGGGCGGAATCAGCAAGAACGAGGGAGCAAATCATGTCTGGGGAGTACATACACGTATCGGTGGCTTGGCCCTACGCCAACGGCGATCTGCATATCGGGCACCTGGCGGGCGCTTACCTGCCGGCTGATATCTTCGCCCGCTATCATCGTTTGCGCGGCAATCATGTACTGATGGTCAGCGGCTCCGACAGCCACGGTACGCCGATCACGGTCGAAGCCGATAAACGCGGCCAGACGCCACTGGAAGTCTTCGAGCATTATCACGAGCGCTTCCTCCAGACGCAGCGGAAGATCGGCGTCAGCTACGATCTCTTCACCCACACTGATACCGAAAATCATCACCAGGTCGCGCGCGACATCTTCACGCGCCTGCTGGAGCGCGGCTATCTTTACAAAGAGAAGCAAACTCTGCTCTACAGCGAGAGCGAGAAGCGCTTCCTGCCTGATCGCTATGTCGAAGGCACCTGTTATATCTGCAAATACCCGCACGCTCGCGGCGACCAATGCGAAAACTGCGGCAATCTGATGGACGCCACCCAGCTGATTGATCCGCACAGCCGCAGCAACCCCGACGATAAGCTCATCCGCCGTGAATCGGAACATTATTTCCTCGACCTGGCGCAGTTCACGGAGCAGATCCTGGGATATCTCGCCGCACATGCGCATCACTGGCGCCCCAACGTCAGCCGCTTCAGCCAGAACTTCGTCAAGGACGGCTTGCGCGGCCGTCCGATCACGCGCGATATCGATTGGGGGGTGCGCGTGCCGCTGGATGGCTGGGAAGACAAGCGCCTCTATGTCTGGTTTGATGCCGTCATGGGATATTTCACCGCCAGCATCGAATGGGCGCATAACATCGGAAAGCCCGATGCCTGGAAAAAGTGGTGGTACAACCCCGAAGCCAAAATCTACAACTTCATCGGCAAGGACAATATCCCTTTCCACACCATCATTTGGCAAGCCGAGCTGCTCGGCATTGACGGCATCTATAACGAGGACGACCCGACCTACGGCGATATCCCGCTGCAGCTGCCTTACGATGTGCCGGCCAACGAATTCATGAATATCGAGGGACAGCAATTCTCGACCTCGCGCAATTGGGCCGTTTGGCTGCCCGATCTGCTGGAGCGCTACCAAGCCGATGCCGTTCGCTTTTATGTCGCGCGCACCTTTCCCGAACGCCAAGACAGCGACTTCTCCTGGGATGGCTTCCTCGCGCGCGTCAACAATGAGCTGCTGGCGGCTTGGGGCAATCTGGTCAATCGCATGCTCGGTTTCGCTTACAAGCGCTTCGATGGCGTCGTGCCGCAATACGGCCAACTGACCGCCGCCGACCAAGCCATCATCGCCGCGACCGAAGCCGGCTTTGACTCCATCGGCGCGCTGCTGGCCGGCGTTCGCCTCAAAGACGCGCTGGAAGAGACGCTGTCGCTCTCGCGCGAGGTCAACGCCTGGCTCAATGAGCGCGAACCGTGGAAGCAGCTCAAGCGCGACCGCGAAGACGCCGCCCGCTCGGTCTACGCGGCATTGCGCTGCATCGACAATCTGAAGATCCTCTTCGCGCCCTTTGTCCCCTTCAGCTCGCAGCAGCTGCACGAGATGCTCGGCTACGACGGGCAACTCTTCGGCGAACTGCGGATCGTGAACTACAGCGAAGAAACGCGCGATCACCTGGGGCTGGTCTACGACGGGAGCGCGGCGATCGGGCAGTGGCAAGTCAGCGAGTTGGCGCCGGGTCAGACGCTGCGCGCGCCGCGTCCGCTGTTTGTGAAGCTGGATCCGGAGATCGTCGAGTTGGAGCGGGGGAATCTGGGGCAGGCGCGGGTGGAGGGGGAGATCACCTAGCGTTGCGGTCGCTGTAGGGGCGAGCCTTGGCTCGCCCGCTAGCCTGACACGATAAGGTTAGTTGAGACCAATATGGTATCGTTACCTACCCAGAGGATAGTGTCCCAGTATCTCCTGATGAACATAGTGGTCAATGAGTCCGGGTCTAAGCACGAAACCAGCAAATTCCTGATATAGTGGTGTCAAGAGGCCGAGCAGTATTCGGCGCAAGTCCAATCTGATCTGCCGTACGCTATAACATTGCACTTGGCTACAGTATACATCCAACTCGCTTATGTACTCGGCGGTGTGTTCAAGCCATCCTCGGGACATATCAAGTCGGCGACCTGAAAGTCCAGAGTAAGTGAATGACACAGCAACATCTAAATTGTCACCGCACCAATCTGCCATATCAGCTGCGTAGAGCAGCATACACCCCACGTCACAGATAGGTAATGTCAGGTCAAATACAGTTCCCGGATCACGCCGATGCCATCTTTCGTCAAAGCCAATCCTCCGATAGACATTCCCAGAGTAAAGAATCCGTCCGTAATCGTATAGTGCGAACGCCCGCAGAAGATTGAATCTGACTGGATCGCCGCGCCAGCGCTCAAGCTGATTTCGTTCCTCCGTTGTGTAATACCAGTCATCGCCCGAAAAGGTATGCCAGCCGCGAGGTCTGTTAGATAATGCATTTTCCAGAGATTCATCTGAAATTGGCTGTGTGAGGCCTAGTACAGAAACAGCAATCTCTCCAAACCCCTTTTTGAGGCGGGCGGGATCATCTTCAGGTAGCCCATGCACCAGTTCACGCCAGCGACTGCGTGAATTCAACACGAAATCTTGGTGAAGTACCTTGTAGGTCACGTGCGCTCCATTTCCATATATGATTATCGAATCCAACAGTGTATACGCAGCACAGGCCTCGTAGTTTCGTCGCCCTTCGCGAAAACCCGCCCCCCCATGCTATACTCCCGCAACGTGATGCACGCTGGCGTCGATGCCGTCAAGTATCTCCAATGCAGAAGTCTTGCCCAATCTAACTCTTGTCGATAGGATAGCAGCAGCGGTCTGTTCTTGGCTGCTCAACTTTGTCGTCGACAAATGGCAAATGTCTTCGTCTTCAAGTTGTGGGAGGTGTTCAGTTGTCGAAGTATTTTTTCACAGTCATTTCTCTGGTCTTGCTCGCCACAGCCATCGGACCGGCGGCCGCACAAGACGACGCGATCTGTGAAGCATTGAAGGCAATACATACGAAGTACGCAGATAGTCTTGCGGCCTATTTGAGTGATAAGGGCAGGGATTGCTTGGAGCCGGCGGCGACGCCAGTGCCCACCGCAACTCCGAACGGGCCGATCTGGTCTGTTAAGGGAGCGGGGACACAGCAGCGGTCTCTATCATTAGACTTGACTCGCGGACTGTATGAGCTTAACGCGCCAGTGCCTATTGCAAATAGACAGGGCAATTGGGCACAGCTTTCGAACATTATCAGCGCACCGGACTCGTGTCTCAAATTGCAGTTTTTGAGTTTTCCAGGCATGTTGAGAATCACACGTAACTGCACCATTCATGCCACGCTGAAAGTGGAAGCGACAAACTATAGTGACAGAAACAAGCGGTGGGAATACACGATCACCAAAGCGTCTGACACGCTACCACCTGTACCGAAGGCTAATGGATGGTCGGTGCACGGTGTTGGCTTCAGTAACCTGCAGATCGAACTTATCTTCGAGCCGGGTATCTATGTTATAACGAAACAACGCGGACCAGACGTTACGTCATTGGGTACGCCGATCGGTGAGTCGCGGTCCTGTCTTGGTGTCCAAAGTCATCGACTGCCCACGCAATTCAAGGTAAGCAAAAGGTGCCACTTCAAAGGTGGTCTGCAAGTTGGATACTCACACGGCGCTGTCGGTTCGTGGTCCTACAGCATAGAGAAGGTTGGTTAAGTCTGTCGCGTCGGCTTGGCAGAGAATGAATAGCGATACGTTCATTGGGATGCCCACCTCGCGCGGCCATCCCATTTTCCCAATCTAGCCACCATGCTATACTCCCGCCATGACTTGGCTCAAACCACACTTCCACGTCCGCAATGCCTAACACGACCGACCCCCGCTGGCAACAAGTCGCCGATGTGCTGGTAGGCTACTCAACCGCCGTCGAGCCGCGCGAACGCGTCATGATCGCCATGATCGAAACCGAGAGCTACCCGCTCGCCCAGGCTGTTTACAAAGCTTGCGTCAAAGCGGGCGCCTACCCGCAGATACAGTTCCTTTCCGAGAAGCTGCGCCATTCGCTGCTGAAATATGGCGATGCCGAGCAAGTGAGCTGGCAGCCCGAGATCGAAGCCTATGGCATGGATTGGGCGGATGTGTATATTGGCTTGCGCGGCGCTAGCGATGCGCGCCTGATGAACGACATCCCGGCGCCGGCGCTGGCGGCAAATCAACGCGCGCAGGGGCAGATTTCGACGATGCGCTGGGAGAAGACGCGCTGGTGCCTGGTCCGCCTGCCCAACGCGGCGCTGGCGCGTAACAGCGGAATCGGGCTGCGCGAATTGGAAGACATGTTCTTCGCCGCCTGCGCGCTGGATTACGAGGCGGCTTCGGCGAAATGGCGCGAGACGGCGCAAAATCTGAGCGGCTCGGAAACCGTCCGCATCATCGCCGGTGAAGACACAGACTTCGAGTTCTCAGTTGCCGGGCGGGAGTGGCTGGTCTTCGACGGGCGCATCAACCTGCCCGATGGCGAAATCTATACCGCGCCGGTCAACAGCTCGCTCAATGGCCGGATTCACTTCGGATTGCCCGGCGTCTTTGGCGGACGGCTCATCCCCGATATCCGGCTGGAATGGCGCGAAGGCGCGCTGATCAATGCGAGCGCCAGCAGCAACGAAGAGTACCTCCGGCGGATACTGCAGACCGACGCCGGTTCAAGCCGCCTCGGCGAATTCGCCTTTGGTCTGAACCCGCACATGAATCGCTTCTGCGGCGATAGTCTCTACGATGAAAAAATCAGCGGCACAATCCATCTGGCGCTGGGAAGGGCTTATCCCGAATGTGGCGGAGAAAATCAATCGAGCATACACTGGGATTTGGTGAAGGACTTGCGGAGTCAAGGCGCCGTTTATGTCGATGGCGCGCCGGTCTTGCAGGCAGGCAAATTGCTGATCTAATTGAACAGGAGGGAAGCGCCTATCGAACGAAGTCGCCGAAGGTTACTTTCAATCGCGTTCAAAAAAATCAAGGAGTCAATCATGTCCAAACAAGGAATCAGCCGTCGTGATTTTCTTAAAGCCGGTGGCGCCGCCGGCGCGGCGCTAGCGGGCGCTTCACCTCTGGGGCACCTCGCCCGCGTCGCCGCGCAATCTGATACTTCCATCAACGTCTTGACCGTAGGCGACCCCTGGGATCTGGCGCTGCAAAGCGTGACCGATCAATTCACCGAGATGACTGGCATCACCGTCAACATTGAATCGCTCGGTTATACCGCCCTGCAAGCGCGCCTGGTCAACGCTTTTTTGACGCAGAGCGCCGATGCTGATGTCATCGCCGTCGACCAGATGTGGATCAGCCAATATGCCGACAACGGCTGGATCCGCTCGTTGGACGACTTCATCTCGATGGATTCCGATGCCCACTTCGACGACTTCCTGCCCGAATGCCTTTACTCGCTTAGCACCTGGCGCAACAGCGTCTGGACGCTGCCGATCGCGTCTTACGCCCAAGGCATCATGTATCGCACCGATCTCTTCGAAGCCGCCGGAATCGACCCGCTGCCCTCATCGTTGGCGGACGCTGGCGACTGGACCTGGGCCGACTACTTCGGCATCCTTGAGCAGATCAACGGCATGGACCTCGATGGCACATCCATGTACGGCACCACCGTCATCGGCGCGCAGCCGGTGCCCGTCGTGCATATGTACAGCCAGCTCTCCGCCAGCTATGGCACGCGCTGGTTCACTCAATTCCCCGAAGCGCCCTGGGATTTCTCGCCGACCATCAACAGCGACGCCAACCTGGCCGCGCTCAACGACTGGAAGCGCCTCTATGAGCTTTCGCCGCCGGAATCGATCAACTACCTCTGGTTTGACGCCGGCACGCGCTTCTCGCAAGGCGATATTGGCATGTTCTATCATTGGACGCCTTACTTCTACCTGGTCAACAACGAAGGTTATCTGACCGGCACGCCCTCGCCCGTGGTCGACAAGTTCGAAACGGCGGTGCTGCCGACGCTGACCGCCGGCGGCGATCAGGTAGTCAGTCTGGGCGGTTGGTCGCTGGGCATGCCATCGACATCAGGCAATCAGGACGCGGCCTGGCAATTCATCAAATGGGCGACCAGCTCCGAAGCGCAGAAAGCGATGGGCGAGGTCAACGTCAAGGGCTATCAATTCGCCGACTTCAGCCGCCAATCCAATTACGACGATACCGACTTGAACGGGCTCTATCCCTTCCTGGGCACGCAGCTGGAAATGATGAAGCTGGGCGATGGCAAAGTGGTTCGTCCGCCGGCGCCAATCTACACCTCGCTGGAAGGCGTCTACGGTTTGCAGATCAACCAGGCGATGTCGGGTCAAGTCTCGTCCGAACAAGCGCTGGGCACGACGCAGACGCTCTTCGAGAATATCCTGCGCGGCAACCAGATGATTCCCTATGGCGTCGAGAGCTTCGACGACACGCTGGAGAATACGAAGGCGCTGCAAGCCAGCCTTTCGGGGATGTAGCGCTTGCCCAAAATGGCGAATTGCAGGGGCGAGACTTGTCTCGCCCTCATGCGCAAGATTCCATAAGAGGGCGGGCTGCGGGCTCGCCCGTACGAAAAGTAGATGCAAGGGGCGGCTTGCAGGTCGCCCATACGAATGACCTTCCGGGGGTTGGACTTTTGCCCAACCGCTACACAATTCAAAGACGCCTCCCATACCTCCTGATCGCGCCATCGGTCCTCTTTCTGCTGGCGCTGATCTTGTACCCGCTGGCTTTCGCCCTGCGCAACAGCTTCTGGTTCTGGAACCTTCAGATGGGTCCGGCGCCGCTCTATTATTCCGGCTTGGACAATTACCGCATGGTTTTCCAGGTCACGCCTTTCGCGGTGGCGCTGAAGAACACGCTGCTGCTAGGTTTCCTCGGCACGTTCGCCCAATTCTGGCTCGGCATGGGCATCGCCCTGCTGCTGCACACGCATCTGCGCGGCATGGGGCTGATGCGCGCCGCGCTGATCATGCCGACGACGCTGGCGCCGGTGGTGGCCGGTTTTCTCTTTCGCTACTTGCTGGAGCCGAAGGGCGGCCTGCTGCCCTGGATGCTGGCGGGCATCGGTTTCCCGGCGCCGCCGCAAGGTTTCCTCGGCAACGCTAATACGGCGCTCTTCACTATCGGCTTGGTCGATACCTGGCAATGGACGCCTTTCTTCGCCATCGTGCTATACGCCGGTCTGCTGTCGATAAACGAAGAAATCAAAGAAGCGGCGCAGGTAGACGGCGCGGCGCCATGGCGCATGTTTTGGTCGATCACCTTGCCCTTGCTGCGCCCCATCGCCGCCTTTTTGGTGATGATCCGCTTCATGCAGCTCTTCAACAGCTTCGACCTGGTCTTCGTCCTCACCAGTGGCGGACCCGGCACCGCCTCTCGTACGCTCAGCTTCAACCTCTATCGCGAAGGGCTGGTCAATTACAACATCGGTTTGACCGCCGCCATGACCTGGCTCGTCGTCATCATCGTCAGCGTCATCATCAACCTTTACCTCTTCTTTATCTATCGCAAGCGGGAGTGGTGAGCTGATGCGGCGGCGGAGCAGGCGAGACCAAGTCACCATCTACGCGCTGATGACGCTGGTTATGATATTTTTCCTGGGACCCATTTTCTGGTTTATCCTGCTCGCCTTCCGCCATCCCAGCGAAGCCTACACCCTGCCGCCGCAGCTTTTCTTCGAGCCTTATCTCGGCAATTTCATCGACACCTTCATCGACCCAGGCAACAACGCGCCGCAGCTGCTCAGCAGTGTGATCGTCAGCACGGGCGCGACGCTGCTCAGCTTGCCCTTCGCCCTGGCGGCTGCCTACTCCCTTTCCCGTTTCGCCATGCGCGGCAAAGAATTCATAATGAATTGGTATATCAGCCTGCTGATTGCCCCGCCGATCGTCTTCGTAATCCCTTACTTCATACTCATGTCGCGGATTGGCTGGGCTGGCGCCTACCAGGGGATGATCGTGACGCTGCAAACATTGGCAATTCCCTTCTCGGTCTGGCTGCTAAAGAGCTTCATGGACGAGGTTCCGGTCGACTTGGAAGAAGCGGCTTGGGTCGATGGCGCGAATCGTATTGCCGCCTTCTTCCGCATTATCATCCCGCTGGCGCTGCCGGGCCTCATCGTCACATCAATGTTCACCTTCGTCTTCAGTTGGAATAATGTTATCTTTCCGCTGGCGCTCAGCAAGCAAAGCACGACAACACTGCCGGTCGGCACGATCAGTTTCTTCGCCTCGACCGGCGTCTATTGGGGGCATATCGCGGCCACCGCCGTCGTCGCCATGCTGCCGCCGATGATCATTTTCTTGCTTTTGGGTCGCTACGTCGTCCGCGGGCTCACCTTCGGCGCGGTGAAAGGATAGTTTTGCATTATGACTAAAATCGGATTCGGCGTCATCGGCGTACTTGAAAAGGGATCACAAGGGCGGATGTGATACAATTCAGGCTGGCTTAGGCAGTGGACGCGCTGCGGAAAGGAAATCCGATGCATCGAAAAGTATTGATCGCGCTGATGCTTCTGCTCGCGCTGGGGGGGGTAGGCGAGAGTTGAAATGACAAATTCATGGGCTGACACACTAAGCGAATTATTCAAAGAACCTTTTGTTGTCTTTGATGTTGAGACGACAGGTCTTGACCCTTATTTTGATGAAATTGTATCTTTTAGCGCTGTGCTGTATGATCCGTCCACAGGATCTATCTCTAGCAAAATGGATACACTAATTGCGCCGCGTTTCCCTGAAAAGCTGCTCATGAAGCAAGGTGCGAAAAGCGCTTATGATATAAATGGCATTCACCCTAATGATTTGGTCGGGAAGCCCTCATTTGAAAATGTTTTTGAGGAAATTGCTAAGTTCTTAGAAGATCGAGTGTGGGTTTGTTGGAATATAGACTTTGACTCGGAATTCATCGACGCCTCATGTGAGCAACGCGGCTATGAGTATATTCAAGCAGAAGGCGCTGTATGTGCAATGAGATTGGTAACGGGGGGACAGCGAGCTAAACTCACAACTATCGCGGAGAGTGCAGATATAAGCATAGAAGGCGCACATAATTCGCTGAACGATGTGATAATGACTTTGGAAGTGCTAAAGCTAGCCCACGCGGGTGTCATCAGGCCAATAACTACGGCAGAAAGGCAGAAAGCAAAGGCAGAGAGACAGAAAGCAAAGGCAAAAAAGAGGGCTGAGCGAAAGCGGAATGTAACTATCGAGTCAGCATCATTAAAGGGATTGAACTTCGTTGTAACTGGAACAATGAGTGTTTCTCGTGAAGAAATTGAACTGCTTATTCTGTCGCATAGTGGACAAGTTGCGAAGAACGTCAGTGGCAAAACCAATTATCTGGTAGTAGGTGAAAAGCCTGGTTCCAAGATCAATCGCGCGATCGAAAGAGGAGTGCGAATTATCAATGAAGAACAGCTGCGAGCAATGATAAACAGCCCTGGTGGCGATTAAGCTCGCCTCGGCGTGTCATCGGACTTGAGTTGCTCGGCACAGGAAGGGCGGTTTGCTGTTGCCTGCTGGCTGGAACAGAATGGCAGGAAGTCGGACAAGGCGAGCTGGAGGAGGAACTCGCGCGACTGATACTGCGTGGCTTTGCGCTGAGACTCAACACCTAGGTAAGGACATCTGACAGCCATAATCAGCGTTTGATGGCCGCGGTCGGCTTGCGATTTTGCGGCGCGGATGGCGGCCAGGGGGTCAGCAAAGCGGGCGAGTTCGCTTCCTGCGACGGTTTGAAGGATGTAACGGGTTGGCGTTTTTGACTTTGATTTCCGGCTCATGGCAACTCTCTAGGGATAAAGGGACAGCAGACCATACTCGGGTCTTTCAGCAGGACAGCTGGGGATGGAAGGCTTAAAGACACTAGATCCCGACGGTCACATCATCGCCGAGCACATCTTTCCCCACAGCCTCAATATACCGCAACCCGGCTGGGCGGAGCAAGACGCCGATGATTATCTTCTTGCTTTTGGGACGCTACGTCGTCCGCGGGCTCACCTTCGGCGCGGTGAAAGGATAGCGACAGTCGCGAAACCCAGCTTGCGAGGAGAAGACGGATGGAATGCGGGCGACAAAACAAACGGCAAGGCGCTAAGGCGTTATGACACCTAGCGTTACGAGCGTGGTAATCAATGTTGAAGCGGCGACGAATAGCAAGGCGAGTATGCTTGCGGCGCCGGTGATCTTCATCCGCCAGCGGCGTTCGTTCTCGATTTTGTCGCTAAGCTTTTGAAATTTGTCGGCGATGTCTTCGGTCTGCTTGTCAATTTTCGCGTCAATTTTTGCGTCGAGTATCCTGACAGCATCGCTGACTTCCTTGCGCACGAATTCCTTCGTGGCGAGCGATTCCAGCTTGCCTTCGATCCGCCCAATGTCGCGTTCGTGCTCGTTCAGTTTGTCTTCAATGTCCACGCGGTATCCAGTGCATATGGCAGACCTGTATTCATTGATAGGGTAACATAGACTCGGGCGAATCTCAAATCAAAACTAGATCTTCGCTCGACACTTAAGTATATCTGATTTGTACCCAAAGAGCATAAGCGGACGAGAAAACATCATGACAAAAGTTGGATTCGGCGTTATCGGCGCTGGCATCGTTGGCGGCGCCTTGCATGCCCAGGTATTTCACGACTCGCCTAAATTGGAGCTGGTCGCCATTTGCGACCTGAACGAGACGCGAGCCCGCGAAGTCGCCGAGCGCTATCAGGTTCAGCATGTCTACACGGATTACCGCGATCTGCTCGCGCGCGACGATATCGCCGCCGTCTCCATCGCTACGCCCGATTTTGCCCATCGTGAGATCGCCGTCGCGGCGGCCCAAGCGGGGAAGCACATCCTGGTCGAGAAGCCCCTGGCGACCACAGTAGAGGATGCCGACGCCATTCTGCAAGCGGCCGCCAAAGCCGGCGTCAAACTCATGGTGGACTTTCAGAATCGCGTCAGCCCGCCCTTCGTTGCCGCGCGGTCGGCCGTGCGAAATGGCGACCTGGGTGATCTCAAATACATTTACGCCCGCCTCAGCAATACGAAATACGTGCCAACGCAAATGCTCCCCTGGGCGAGCCATAGCTCAGCGCTTTGGTTCCTCGCCAGTCACACGCTCGATATGGCTTGCTGGCTGCTCGACGACCAACCGCGGCGAGTCTACGCCGTCAGCCGTTCCGGCGTCTTGCGCGAGCTGGGCATCGACACGCAAGACTTTCATGTCGCCATTGTCGAATTCGAGCGCGGCGCGGTTGTCACGCTTGAGAACAGTTGGATCCTGCCGGAAAGCGAACCAAACGTCTTTAATCTCAAGATGGAGCTGCTGGGCAGCGACGGCGCCATGTACATCAACACCTCCGATCATCGTATGGTGGAAATGTACTCAGGCGCGAACCACAGTTTGCCCGATGCGCTAGGCTTAATCCGCGACCCCGACAGCGGCCGGCAGACCGGCTTCGTGCTTGCGGCGATCGCGCGCTTCGTCGACGCCGTCATCGATGACGCGCCCGTGTTGGCGACCGGGGAAGAAGCGGCGCTGGTCACCCGCGTCCTGGCCGCCATCGAGGCATCGGCGCAAACGGGGCAGCCGGTTGAGCTCAACTGATGGCTGACGACCGCCTGCTGCTCGGCATCGACATCGGCACCTCCAGTTCAAAGGGTGTGCTGGCGGACTTCGCCGGGCGCATAATCGCCGAGCACACGGTATTGCACGGCTTCGACATCCCGCAGCCCGGCTGGGCGGAGCAAGACGCCGATGCGGTATGGTGGCGCGATTTCTGCGCCATCTCGCGCGCTCTGATCGCCAAAGCCGAGGTCGACGCAAATCGCATCGCCGGGGTCGCCGCCAGCGCCATCGCCCCCACCATGCTGCCCCTCGACGAGCATTACCGCCCCTTGCGCCCCGCCATTCTCTACGGCATCGACGCCCGCGCCGGCGACGAGATCGCTGAAATGAGCGCGGCGCTGGGCGAAGACGAAATCTTCGCGCGCACCGGTCAGCTGCTCTCGGCGCAATCGGTCGGTCCCAAAGCGCTATGGTATCGCAAAAATCAACCTGAGCTATTCAACAAGACGCGCAAAATCGTCACCGCCGCCACTTATCTCGTCTTCAAGCTGACCGATAAATTCGTCGTCGATAATTATGTCGCCCCTTATTTCACGCCCTTCTTCGATGCGCGTCAGCTGGCTTGGCGCAAGGACTGGGTCGAGCAAGTCTGCCCGCTCGATTGGCTGCCGGAGACGGGCTGGTCGGTTGAGCGCGCTGGCGAGGTGACGGGGCAAGCGGCGTCAGAAACCGGCATCCCGCGCGGTACGCCCGTCGCCGTCGGCACGGCCGATGCCCTCGCCGAAGCGGTGGCCGCTGGCGCAGTCTCCGACGGCGACCTGATGGTGATGTATGGCACGACCCTCTTCCTGATTCAGACCACCGCAAAATATCGCCCGCACCGTGACCTCTGGGCATCCGTCCACCTGCAGCCCGATGCGGCGATTCTGGCGGCTGGCTTGTCCACATCCGGCGCGCTGCTTTCCTGGTTTCGCGATGAACTCGCTGGCGATGAACGGATTGAAGGGGAGGCGCGGGGCGAGAATGCCTTCGCGCTTCTGTCGGAACGCGCCGCGGAAACGCCAGCAGGCAGCGCCGGTCTAGTCACGCTTCCCTACTTCAGTGGCGAACGCACGCCCATAAACGATATTCACGCCAAGGGGCTCTTCTTCGGGTTGACGCTGAGCCACAGCCGCGCCCATCTTTACCGCAGTTGCCTCGAAGGCATCGCCTACGGGCTGCGCCACAACATCGAGGCGATGGAGCGGGCGGACGCGATTCCGCAACGTCTGGTCGCCATCGGCGGCGGGGCGAGCGACGCGCTCTGGCTGCAAGTATGCAGCGATGTGACCGGATTGCCGCAAGATGTCCCGGCGGAGACCATCGGCGCCGCCTACGGTGATGCCTACATCGCCGGTATGGCTTCCGGCATATTCAGCGACTTCGGCCCCCTGCGTGAAACGTGGGTGAAGATCGCCCAACGCATCCAGCCCAACCTGGAAACCAAGCCGATGTACGATGAACTCTACGCAGTCTACCGCGATCTTTACCGCGATAATCGACGGCACATGCGCCGGCTGTCTCAGGTTCTTCATCAGGAGGATCTTGGCAATGCGACCGCGAAAACCTGATTTTCTCTTTGCGCTCCGCCTTCGCTGTGGTCAAATACAGGATGACCTGCCGCAATAGAACGGGAGCGCCTTATGCCAGGCAAAAAAGCTGACAAAGATGCCGACAATCTGGCGGCGGTACTCGAGAAAATCCCCCAAATGTTCGGTGAAGAAGCGGACACCGGCTTGCGCCTGCATGACATCATCATGGACGCGGCGCCCAAGCTCAAGCCGCGCCTCTGGTATGGCATGCCCGGCTACGCCCGCGGCCGCAGCACGCCCGTCCTCGTCTTCATCCGCAGAGACGACTACCTGACCTTCGGGCTGACGGAAAAGGCGAACCTGCACATTGACGAGAACGCGCCTGGCATGATGATTCCCAACGCATGGTTCTTGACTGGGCTCGACGCGGCGATAGAGGCTCAAATCGCTGAGATTGTGCGGGAGGCGACAGCTGTGGTTTCGAAGCCGCCAGATCGGAAGCGGCAATAGACATCTCCCAATATCTCCACCACAATATAGCGCGTCCACGCCCAGCCAGGAGAACCCATGCCTTACCAAGCCAACATGTACGACTCGCACATGCACACGCCCCTCTGCAAACACGCCCGCGGGCCGCTGAGCGCCTATGCCGAGCGCGCAATGCAAGTGGGCCTGCGCGGCATCACCTTCACCTGCCACAGCCCCATGCCCGATGGCTGGGACGCCGGTTTGCGCATGACGCTCGCCCAATTGCCGCAATACGTGGAAATGGTCGAGGAAACGCGCGCGGAATTCGCCGGGCGCATCGAGGCGCGCCTGGGTTTGGAAAGTGATTACTTCCCGGGATTGGAAGGCTGGATTGAAGACATCCACAGCCGCGCCGACTTCAGCTATATCCTTGGCTCCGTGCACGTGCTGACCAAGGAATTCAAAGCCCGCTACCTGGATGGCGCAACGCGGCTGGAATACGAAAAGAGCTACTTCGAGAATCTGGCGGACGCGGCCGAGACCGGTCTCTACGATTGCCTCAGCCATCCCGATATCGTCAAGATCGCCAATCCCAAACAATACGATGTCGCCGACCACCTCGATACCATCCGGCGCGTGCTAGACCGCATCGCGAACACCGGCATCGCCATGGAGCTAAACACCAGCGGACTCAATAAGTCTTATCCGGAAATGAACCCGGGAATGGCAATGCTGACCGAGATGGCGCAGCGGGAGATTCCGGTGGTTATCGGCTCGGATTCGCACGATCCCCATCGCGTCGGCGCCGAATTTGAGGCAGCGCTCGATAATCTGCGCGATGCTGGCTACGATCGCGTCAGCTACTATATCGATCGCAACCGCCACGAACTGGCGCTAAGCGAAGTTGTCTTAGCGGTTTTGCAGCCACGCCTCGTTTGACCTATAGGGCAGTCGTTCAAAGCGAACCCAGTAGGGGCTGTCGTAGGTTTGTGTCTACGCTGTCCATTGGGTCGCCCGCCAGACAAGGTTTCATGCAGTGATATAAAAGGGCTGCATCCCAGTCAGTTTGCCCCCTCTCCGATGCTTCCTGCGGACAGGACAGATTTTCGGCGAGTAAAATATCGTCCCGGATTCTACAATATCTAGGGCTTTTTCGGGCGACTCACCGCCGCGCGTAGACACAGCGGGTCAGTCGCCCCTACAATTTTCGCACTTGGAGTTGCTTGTGATTGGCACATCGAAGCATCCATAGCCAATCGGATTAAACCTGTCCTGTCGTCAACTTTTGCTTCGGAGCGGGGAATTAGGGAGTGGTTTGCCTCAATCGTACCAATCATCGCGATTGAGCGGCAGGTAACCGCCCGCGCCTTTGCCGTCCACCGTCTTGTAAAGCAAGGCCTGGTGTATCGAGTTGTAGCCGGATTCGAAAACCCAGCGCGCGCCCGCCAGGTATATCCGCCAGCGCCGATAACCGACCGGGCCCAGCATGTCCAGGATCGTCTCTTCATGCGCTTCGTAGCGCGCGAGCCAATTCTTCAGCGTCAGCGCGTAATGCTCGCGCAGGCTCTCGACATCGCGCACCTCAAAGCCGGCCTTCGCCGCCACATCGAGCACGTAGGCTATATGCTGGCTGTCGCCATCGGGGAATATATACTGTTGCACGAAGGAGTCATTCGCTTGGTATTGCGGGATATTTGGTGCCTGGAACAAGGTAATGCCGTGATTCAAAAACACGCCGCCATGCTTCAGCAAGCGGTAGGCTTTCTCGAAGTAAACCGCCAGATTCTCCCGCCCGACATGCTCAACCATGCCCACGCTGACGATTTTGTCGAAGGGTTGGTTTTCATCAACCTTGCGGTAATCCAGCAGCTCCGCCCGGCAGCGTCCCGCCAAGCCCGCGGTTTCAATGCGCTCGTTGGCCAGCGCCAATTGCTTCTCGCTTAATGTGATGCCCAGCGCCTCGACGCCGTAATGCTCGGTCGCGTGCATGATTAGCGCGCCCCAGCCACAGCCGATATCCAGCAGCCGGTCGCCCGGCTCCAGCCGCAGCTTGCGACAGATATAATCCAGCTTACGGCTCTGCGCCGCATCAATGCTCTCTTCGGGATCCTTAAAATAGGCGCAGGAATAAACCATCTTCTCATCGAGCCACAGCTCATAAAACTCATTCGAGACATCGTAATGATACTGAATCGCCTGCATATCGCGATTGACCGAATGTTTCTCCCCAGACAAGTGGGCGATTTGATTGTTGCCGGCGGAATCGCGCGAGGGCAGGCGCAGCAGCTTGGGCGCGAACCGCAGCGTATCCGACCAGCTCCAGCCCTCCCACAGATAACGCGCCAGATCAATCGCCGCATACAGCTCGCCTTCGATTTCGAAATCGCCGAACATATAAGCTTCGCCTAGCTTGCGCTCAGTCGGAGGGAAGAACATGCGCCGCAGCGCCGAGGGTCCGTTGAGCACGATGGTGAAGCGAGCGGACGTCGCGTTGCGCGGTTCCCATACGGCGCCATCCCACAGCCGTACAGCGAAATCGCGACCGGGATATTTCTCGAACACAGCCGTCAGCAGATCTAGCGTATTGGCCACATGGCTATCACGCGTCGTGACTTGTGCCTCAATCACAACCAACCTCCTCTATTCGCCGCGCCACAAGCTGGAAACGGCTAACGAATAGCGCTACTTTTCAAATCGGCGCACATTATAACAAGCTTGACGCCGAAGTGCGAAACCCAGCGTATAGTGTAGAGAGAGTCAGCTTGACAGACAATTCTCCGCCCGCCAGCGTCATTCGACGCGATGATCGAAATGCCAAGTGGTATCGACGGAAATGCCTGCCAGCAGCGCGCTATCCAGCCAGCCCCAACTGCTCATCGTCGCCGCCAGCCTATTAAGCCGCGCTGGCTTGGCCGCCTTGCTGCAAGAGCGCGGCTGCATCGTTCTCGGGCAAGTCGATGGCGCGGACCTGGAGCGCGACCTTGACCGCCTGGAGCCGGATATTCTGGTCATTGATTTCGGCTGGGAGGCGGACGCCATGCGCGCGCTCCTCGCTCGTATTGATAAGGACATCCCCGTCCTTGCCACGATCTTGCACGACGACGAGCCAGCGTTGGCGCCGCTGCTCGGCTTGCTGCGCGCCTTCCCGCGCTTCGCCCTGCTGCTGAACGACAGCCATCCCGATGCCATCGCCGCCGCCATCGCCGCCCTCGAGCAGGGGCTGACCGTTATCGACCCGCGCCTGGCTGGCCTGCTGGGCTCGGCAGCGTCTGCTGAATATCCGCCGCCGGCCGATCCCTTGACCGCGCGTGAAAATGAAGTGCTGCAACTGCTCGCTCGCGGGCTCACCAATCGCGCCATCGCCCACGAATTAGGCATCACCCAGCATACGGTGAAGTATCACGTCAACGCGATTATGAGCAAGCTGGCGGCTCAAAGCCGCACCGAAGCGGTCGTCCGCGCCACCCAACTGGGCTTGATTGTGCTTTAGGTTCTGCAAGCATCACAGGTAGTTTCTTGGTCTTTCGCGACTTGCATTTCGCTTTGTTTGCGGATTTAGCAATTGGAGCGAGCCACGTTGAGACCTATCGCCGTCTGTGGCAAGATTAGCGTATGAAAGCACTGGTCACTGGCGCCACCGGTTTCGTCGGCTCGCACCTGACGCGCATGTTCATTGAGCGCGGCGGCCGCGCGCGCGTCCTTTACCGCTCCGAGAAGAAACTGCCCATCCTGGGTGGACTAGACGTCGAAGCCATCGCCGGCGATCTCGACGATGTCAGTCTTCTTGAAGCAGCGTGCGCCGATTGCGATGTGGTCTTCCATGTCGCCGCCAAAGCCGATTACTGGAAAGACGACGACCGCGACGCGCTTTGGCGCGTCAATGTAGACGGGACGCGCAATCTTCTAACCGCGGCAAAATCCGCTGGCGTCCGCCGCTTCATCTTCACCAGCAGCGCATCGACAATCGGCATCCGCCCGGGCGATGAACCAGCCGATGAAAGCGATGCCTTTAATCTGGCGCCCGACCGCTTCTGGTATGCCTGGACCAAGCTCAAGGCGGAAGAAGTCGTCGCTGAATTCGTCGCCGACGGCATGGATATCGTCACGCTCAATCCCACCGTCATCATCGGTCCGGGCGACCTCAACGCCATCTCCGGCAGCTTCATCCTGGAGACGGCACGCTGGCAATGGCTGGCGCCGATGTCCTCTGGCGGCTTGGCGGTCATTGACGCGCGCGATGTGGCGCGCGCGCATCTCAACGCGGTCGAGCGGGGGCGCAGCGGCGAGCGCTATATCCTCAACACAGTCAACTTAACTTATCGTCAGTGGTTTCGCATGATCGCCCGGGCTTGCGGCGTCCGCGCGCCAGCCTTCTCCATGCCCAACGGCCTGCTGGAGCCGACAGCGCGCGTCATCGAGCTATTTCGCGCGCTTGGGATCCAGACGCCAATGGACGCAAATCAGACACGGCTCGGCGGCGCCCATGTCTACTTCGACGGCGGCAAAGCCCGGCGCGAACTCTTTGCGCCACGTATCGATATCGAGACCAGCCTGCGCGACGCCTTCGACTGGTATGAACAGAATGGCTACATCAAGCGCGCTTGGCTTTCGCGGCTGATTGGCTCGATTTAGCTATGCTGCGACAAATATCGTAGGGTCAATCTATCAGATCGCCCGCCGAACCAGATCTTCAAACAGGGGCAGCCCGCGGTCTCGCATCCGCTCCGGATGAAACTGAACCGCGATGACGCGGCCGTCGTCCGACTCGATCGCCTCAATCACGCCATCGGCACTCCGCGCCGCCACACGCATTCCCGCGCCCAAACGCGCCACCGCTTGTATATGACGCGTATTGGTCCGCATCCGCTCGACGCCCAGTATCAGTGCCAGCCTGCTGCCCGGCTCTATCTGAATCTCGTGATCGCGGGCGCCGCGCTCGCTGCTGTGGGCAGAGGCGCCTCGCTGATGCTGAGCATCGCCATAGATCGCCCCGCCCGCCATCGCGTTGGCGAATTGCATCCCATAACAGATACCGAGAAATGGTCTCTCCGCCATCGCCTGATAAATCAACTCGTCGCTGCGGTCGCGGGCTTGGTCCACCGCTGGCAGATCCTTCGGCAGCGCGCCGATTAACCCGCGGCTGATGCCTGGTCCGCCGGTGATGATCAGCCCGTCGAGCAGCGCCGCAAAAGCCCGCGCCGCCGCCGCTGATTCAAGAACCGGCGCGATGACGGGCAATCCCCCAGCCGCTTCCACCGCGCGAATATAATTCAGATCGAGCGTCTGGCGCCCGTTCTCAAGGCTTGTTGTAATGCCGATTCGCGGACGGGTCATGAACTGTCAGTGGGGTCGGAAGGGCAGGTCATCCATGTTGCCTATGAACTCGGGCAGATTGCGCGCGCCCAGCATCTGGCGTGTGGCATGCGCCTCGCCCAAGTGATACCAATAATGATAGATAACGCGCTGCAGCATAGTGCCGATTGACTCCTCCAGCGCCTCGCCCTTCCATTGAAAATGCTCCTGCAGTTTTTCAGTGGTCAGGGAATCCAGGAAGATATCGGCGTTGGCTGTCACCTCGCGCCAAGCAGCCCACATATGATCGAGCTTCGGCGTCGAAGGCGGGCAGCCAAAACCGCAGACCTTGCGCAATTCCGGCTGGATAACTTTTCCTTGTCCCAGAAAGACGAAAACTCGATTCTCGTGATCGGCCAGATGCCCAATCGTCCAACTGATGCAATTCATCTGCCCGTGCCGCGCGTAAGAGTCCGGCAAGCTCAAGCCATCCAGACAGCGCAGAAATTCCGCGCGCGTGAATCGAAGCTGCTCCACCAGCGGATGCGCCATCGCTCGTCCCTTTCAAATCGCTTTCTATTTCACGCTTGCAAGGGCGACGCTTGCATTGCCCTCATTCGCAATTTCTACCTGTTGGCGAAGCAGTTCAGCAGCAGCGTTCCGGCTGCGTTCGAGAAAGCGCAAAGTCGCTGTCCGCTACCGGTATCGCGTCGATGGCGAGCAGGGCCGGCTGCGCCGCTTCCGCCGGGCTGCAGCAGACCAAGTCATCGGTGTAATCCGTGACGCAGACGCCCGTCTCCGGCAAGTTTAACTGCACAGCGCGCGCCGCTTCCCAATCGCCACAGAGCGCCGCGGCAACCGAACGAACCTGCTCATAACCCGTCGCCGCCAGGAAAGTCGGCGCCCGCCCGTAACTCTTCATGCCGACGATGTAAAAGTCCACCTCCGGCTGGCGCAGCTCGGCTTCGCCATGCGGCCGCACTGTGCCGCAGCTATGCAGATTGGGGTCGATCAGCGGCGCCAAACTGCGCGTCGCCTCGACAGCCGGGTCCAGCTCCAGCCGCAATTCGCGCAGCATCGCCAGGTCGGGCCGCGAGCCAGTGCAGACGATGATCTCGTCGGCGAAATGGTCTTGCGTCTCGCCCTGTATATCGCCGCGCAAGCGCAGCCCTGCGCCTGCAGGCGACACCTCTTTCACAGCGAAGGGCGCCAATATCCGTAGCGCGCCCGCGTCAACCGCCGCCTTAATCCGCGCGCCGAGCTGACCGCGCGCTGGCAAGGCATCGTTTTCGCCACCACCATAAACCTTGCGGGTGTTGTCGCCGCGCATGACCCAGATAACTTCCGTCCGTGGCTGCGATTCTCTCAGGCTGAGCAAATCGAGCAGCGCATTGATCGCCGAGTGCCCGCTGCCGACGACCATCACCCGCCGCCCGGAATAACGCTCGCGCTCGCGCCCCAGCAGATCGGGAATGCCATAAATCAGCCGCCCGCGCAAGCTTGTCTCGCCAATCGCCGGCGTGCCGTTCGCCCCTAGCGGATTCGGCTTTCCCCAGGTCCCCGACGCATCAATCACGGCGCGCGCCTCGATCAGGTCTTCTCGCCCGTCTGTGCTGAGCGCATGCAATTGAAATGGCATTCGCTCGCGTCCGGCATCTTTGACTTTGTCGCAATTGCGCCGGCTGATATTGAGGACGCGCGTACCAGTGTGTATCACAGCGCGCATCGGCGGCAGCTCCGCCAGCGGCTGCAAATATCGCTCGACCAATTCGGCGCCAGTCGGCAATTCTTCGGGGCGCGGCATTTGCCAGCCCGCGCTTTCCAGCAGCCGGACGCTCGCCGCATCCACATTGAATTCCCACGGCGAAAACATCCGGACATGGCCCCAATCCAGCACATTTGCGCCGACGCGCTCGCCCGCTTCAAACAGGATCGGACGCTCGCCGCGTTCGATCAAATGCGCCGCCGCCGCCAAGCCAACGGGCCCGCCGCCGATAATCGCCACCGGCAAGTGATTCATTGCCCCTCCCCGATAATGAATTGATGAATGCTTGATATGAAATTGACCAACAATAGCGCGCGAATCTTACTTAATAGCCCAGCTTCAGCGCCACTTCTTCCAAGTGGTCTGTTGGGCCGATCAGCGTCAGCTCATCATCAACGTGCAGGTTGGTATAACCATGCGGCACAATCGAATGCCCGCGCCGAACAATCGCCATCACCAGCACATCATCAGGCAGGATCAATTCACGCAAGTGCAAGCCATCCACATTCGGGTCGGTGATCGTCACTTGTATCACATCATGATCGGGATCGTCTTCAAAGACCATCGCCGCCAATTGGGGCGCGCGCACGAAGTTGTCCAGCAGATGCACCATCGCATTCGCCGGATCCAAAACATGCACGCCAAGCTCGCGGAATTGCTCAACCAGATTGAAGGTATTCAGCCGCGCGATCTGCCGCGTGATGCCGAATTCCTCGTAAAAGATCTGGCAGAGCTTGAGGCTGTCTTCGTCATCGGGCAAGAGCGTCACCGCCACTTCGGTTTTTGGCTCGATGATTTCGCGCACATGTTCGGCGGAAATCTCCGGCAGCCAGTGTTCGTGCCGCAGCCCGTCGGATGCTGTAAGCGCCGTCACATGAGACTGGTCGATATCCACCAGCTTGACGCGCCAGCCATGCGCCAGCAAACGCTCCGCCAGCTGCCGCGATTGATTCTCGATGCCGACGATGACCACATCGAGGATTTCATCATCGGCGATGTCCTTGGGCAGATGTGATTCGCCGACCAAGCGAATGGCGTACTTGAAAAAGGGCGGCCCCGCCAACTGGCTCAA
Source organism: Chloroflexota bacterium (assembly GCA_028875185.1). Taxonomy (GTDB): domain Bacteria; phylum Chloroflexota; class Anaerolineae; order Aggregatilineales; family Phototrophicaceae; genus UBA6055. The sequence continues at coordinate 31,804 of JAPPFH010000076.1, forward strand.
TACGATCGCCGATACCATCAAGGTAGCGAACTCATTGCCCAGTTGCGGGAACTCAATCGCGACTTCCTTGGCCAAGCCCAAGCCGACGCCCGCCTGCGTGATGTATGCCATCCAGGTCAGCCGATTGAATCGCGCCGGATCGCGGGCCAGCGTCCCGCCGATATAACCGCCGATGAATAGCGCCCCCAGACGTACAGCGAATATCAGCAGCGTGATCGGCAGCAGCGCCTGCAAAACGCTCAGATCCAGCGCTTGGCCTATCAGCGTGAAAAAGATGACAAATATCGGCATCTCCACCCGATGCAGCAGATGGCGCAATTCCGAGCGATAAGGCGAGCGATTGGTTATCCAGAAACTGGCGACCATGCAGATGAGCAGCGGCTCAAACAGCAGCTCAAAAGGCAGATTGTCATGGCTGAAATGCCGAATCTCCCCCGCGAGCGCAAATACGAGATAGCCAATCAGAAGCAGCAGAGCGATCTTCAGCCAGTCTTCCCAGTGGGTGCGCAGGATCAGCCCCATCAGTTTCGCGATGAGGATGCCGAAGCCGATCGACGCCAGGATTTCGAACGCGACCAACGCGATGAATCCCAGGTTGAAGCTGCGGCCAGTCAAAAGCGTCGCGGCGATAGAGGTGCTAAAAGCGAATAGAATGACGATCAGCACATCTTTGACCAAGGTCACGCCCAGCACGCCTTTGACAAAGGGGCCGCGCGCCCGCATCTCGTTGATGATGGCGATGGCTGAAGACGGTGAACGCGCCGCCAGAATCGTGCCCGCCAGCAGCGAGACTGCCGCTCTGCCCGCGGTCGACAACCCCTGCATAAAGGGGATGGCGTCGGCCATAAGGAAAATCGCCGCTCCGCAGAAAATATATATCGCCGCGATCTGCGTTAGCGTATTCCAGCCGATGCTCCGATAGCGCCCGCGTAATTCATCGAGCGCCATTTCGCTGCCGGCGGCGAATGCGATGAAAGCCAGCGACACCTCATCGAGAAAGCGCAGAATCTCGACATTCGGAACCTCCATAAACTGCAATACGAAGGGGCCCGCCAGCAAGCCAGCGAAAAGATAGCCGCTGATCAAGGGCAGATGAACGCGAGTCGCGAATCGACCTATCTGATAAGCCGCTAATGCCGTGAATGCGAAACTGGCTAGGGAAACAGCCAGCAGACCGTAATCCAAACGTCGATTCCTGAGCTAGTGGGTTGAGTGCTTATCTTGCCAGAAACTGTCGTTATTCTAGCAAATCTGGTCTGGCTGTACAGCCTGTAAAGATGCCGCGAGCGGCTGCGAATCAGCCGGCTGCAGCGCGAGCGCCACCAAGACGCCGCTCCAAGTCCGCCGCCAGCCGCCCCATAAGGGTGACGGTCTGCCGCAAATCGGAGGACGTGGTGCGCGGATTGTTCGTAACCAGGCGCATGACTGGTCTCCCGAGCAGCACCGAAGACGAAGCGAAGGCGAAGCTGTTGGCGGCCATGGCGCCCGGCAGCGCATCCGTGACCGCATCCGCCAAGCTTTCATCGCCGGCGCTCGGCTTGTATCGAAACGTTACAATCGCCATTTGCGCCGGGGTAACGATCTCCCATTGCCCGGCGTCGCGCAAGAGCGATTCGGCCATTTCAGCCAACTTGAATCCACGTTCAATCGCACCCCGCATCGCGCCCAGACCAAATACTTTCAGGCTCATCCAAAACTTCAAGGCGCGAAAATAACGCGTCAACTGTATGCCCTGATACATATAATTCATCTCTTCGCCGACCTCTCGCTTGCTGTGTTCCTCGGCGTCAGCCAAGAAATGCGCGCTATCCTTAAATGTCTCGCCTAACCAGTGTCGGTCCTGCACCAGCAGGGTGCTGCACTCAACCGGTTGGAACATCCATTTATGCGCGTCCCAAGTCAAGGTATGCGCGCGATCAATGCCGGCCAGCTCCATTTTTCTGTGCTCGGTCAAACAGGCCGACGTGCCATAAGCGCCGTCCACATGCAACCATAGGTCCTCGCGCTGACACAGATCCGCCAAATCATTCAGCGGATCCACCGCGCCCGTATTGGTTGCGCCCGCTGTCGCCGCAATGCAGAACGGACGCTTGCCCGCGGCTCTGTCCTCCGCTATCGCCGCTTCGAGATCCGCCACGGGCAGCCGGAAATCCTTGTCGGCATGGATTTCGCGCAGCTGCTCGGGCTCAAATCCGAGAATGCGCAAACCGCGCGAAATGACGAAGTGCGCCTGATCCGAGCAGTAGACGACGGCATCGCGCATATCGCCGCTTAGATGAACCTGCCGCGCCACCGCCAAGCCGGTCAGATTCGCCACTGCGCCGCCGCTAACAAACAAACCGCCCGCCTCTTCCGGCATGCCCACGAGCTCGCGCAGCCAGCCGATGGCCAGCCTCTCGACTTGCGCAGCGCCGGTTCCCAGCGGATACAAGGCGTTAAAGATGTTGTAGCCGGAAGCCAGGGTATCGGCCATGGCGCCGACAAAATTGCTTGAGGAGGGAATATAGGCGAAGAAGCGTGGATGATCGAGGTGGTCTATTGTCGACAGCACCTGCCGCTCGAACTGCTCCAAGACGTCTTCCCACGGTGACCCCTTCTCCGGCAGCGGCTCGCTCAAGATTTCATCGAAGGTCACTTGATCCAGCGCTCGCGTCACCGGGAATTGGGCTTGCGCTCCATGGTAATCCACCAGCATATCGATGATGCGGTAGCCCATCTCACGCATCTCATCAGCGCTGAGCTTAATTTGGTCACGTGGGTTTAAACCGCGCATGAGATTTCCTTCAACAACTATATTGCAATTGAGGCGCGTCAGGAAAAAACCTTACCCATGGGTACTTGAAAGTATTTTGCAACTTGTAGACAGTCGCGCGGGCTGCGCGGATGGGCAGTTTACTCTGTCCTCCGCATTTCTACAATTGCTGTTTCCAAATCCACCGCCAACCGGGTCATAAGCTGAATGGTCTTCTCCAGATCAGACGGGGTCGCGCGTGGGTTATTGCAGCACATGCGCATGACGGGCCGGCCGCGCAGTCGCGTCCCCGATGCAAAGGCGTAACCATCTTCCAGCAACCGCCCGACCAATTCCTGCGTTACGCGATCCGCCAGCAAGTCATCGCCATTCGCCGGCCGGTAGCGAAAGGTCAGGATCGCCATTTGCGCCGGCGTCACGATCGCCCAGCAGCCCGCTTCACGAAGCAAGCGCTCCGCCAGTTCGGCATTCTCGAAGCCGGCCGCAATCGCCTGGCTGATGGCGTCCAAGCCGAACACTTTGAAGCTCAGCCACAACTTTAGCGCCCGAAATTGCCGCGTCAACTGGATGCCTTGGTACATGAAGTTTAGTTCTTCGCCTTCGCTCTGCATGTCTTTCAAGACTTCGGATGTCTCTTTGAACGTCTGTGGCAGCCAACGCCGATCGCGCACCAGCACCACGCCGCACTCAATCGGTTGAAACAGCCACTTATGCGCGTCCAGCGCCAGCGAATCGACGCGTGCCAAGCCTTTCAGCGCGTCTTTGCCGCGCTCAGTCAGCACGGCTGGCGCGCCATAAGCGCCATCGACATGCAGCCACAAGTCCTGCGCCGCGCAGAAATCGGCCAGCTCGTCCAGCGGATCTACCGCGCCCGTATTGGTCGTGCCCGCGCTGGCAACCACGCAGAAGGGCTGTTTGCCAGCCGCTCGGTCTTCAGCGACCGCCGCGCGCAGGCGCTCCAGCGGCAGGCGATATTCGTCATCGCTGGGGATTTTTCGCAGCTGCTCCGGCGCGAAGCCCAGCAGGCGCAACCCGCGCGAGACAGCGAAATGAATTTGATCGGAACAATAAGCGACGGCGGCGCGCGCATCGCCAGCGAGCTGGACCTCGCGCGCCACCGCCAGCGCCGTCAGATTGGCGACCGAGCCGCCGCTGACGAAGGTCCCGCCAGCCGCCCGCGGCAAGCCGAAGAGCTGCCGCAGCCAATCCACCGTCAGCCGCTCAATCTGCGCCGCGCCCGCTCCCTGCAGCCAGACCGCGTTGAAGATGTTGTAACCAGCCGCCAGCGCGTCCGCCATGACGCTGACGAAATTGTTGGCCAAGGGGATATAGGCGAAGAATCGAGGATGATCGACCCGGTTCGAAGTGTCCACCACTTGCCGCTCAAATTGCGCCAGCGCCTCGCGCCAGGGCATGCCCGCGCGCGGCAGCGGCTCGCGCAGAATCGCATCGAGCGCCCCATGGTCCAGCTTCTCCGCCACCGGTCGATCGGCGCGGCTTTCGTGATAGTCCACCAGCATATCAATGACCTGATACCCGATTTCGCGCATCTCGTCGCTGCTGAATTCCAGTGCGCTTCTCTGTGTCCCTGCGTCCATTTCTTAGTCAGTCTCTCTCGTGGTAGCGAATCGTGTGAAGCGGCATCGCCCAGTTCGAATGCTGGGACTATAAGCCATTCCGCAACAAGCGCGCTCCCCTCCGGCGGGTCAGTGTCTACGCGACCCCAGATGCTTTGGGGAGGGGCCGGGTCACGTAGACATAGACCTCCGGAGAAGGGTTGGATGTGGCTAGTAAATTTGTATTTCTATAGACTAAACCATCGCATTCAGCGCGATCACGACCAGGACCGCCAGCGCCGCCCGATTGAGCAGCTGCTTGCTGAAGCGGTCGCCCAGGCTTAAGCCGAGCCGCGTGCCAAGGTATATCACCGGCGCTAAAGCCAGCGCCAACAGAATGACTTCAAGGTTCATCGTCTGCGAGAGGAATAGCAACAGGAATACCTGGACCGGCGCGTTGAAGAGGAATAGCGTCATGGTGAAGGCGCGCGCTTCTTGCGCGCGGAAATCGCGCGCTGTCATCCACAGCACCAGCGGCGGGCCTCCCATCGCCACCAGCCCCTGCAAGATGCCGCTGAGACCGAAAGCCGCGATCGACGCGGCCTGCGGCCATTCGCGCTGGGCGGCTTTTCCCGCCGCGACGCGCGCGATGACGCCCAGCAACACGCCAGCGCCAACCAGCCGTTTAACAGCCGCCGCATCCATCGTCTCTACATTCAGCAGCAAATATACGCCGAGCGCCACCGTCAGCAAGCGCGCGAGCGCCGCCGGCTTGACATCGTCCCAGGGGATATGCGCCCGCAGACGCCAAGCGCCGAACAACACTTGAATGCCGATCGTCAGTGTGGTCAGCGCCACCGCCTGCGACAGGCTGAAACCGGCCTCGACCAGCAAAGGAACCGCGATCATGCCCAAGCCGAAACCAATCGCGCCCTGAACCAGGCTGCCGACAAACATGATGACACCCGCCCATACCAGCTGCATATCCGTTCCCGCCATGCTGCGATAAACAGGGGAAAGTTTCACACAATCTGGCACGATCGGCAAGGATTGCCCGGCATCGACTTTGCCCAAATGACCGCATGCTGGCGCGCGAGTCGTCGGGCATGTCTGCCGCTATGTCACAATAGCTCAACCGAGGTGAAAGGGAGGACTTGGAGGGGCGCGCCACCGGCTTGCCCGTACGCGCGCGGAAATGTGTGGGAGACAGCGCAGTTCCGTCGTATATTCTGCACAGTCGCTGATACATTTCCGCGCTGGTTTCGTATATGTCATTGAGTAAGCGTAGGGTCGCCGCCGATTAGAATTGCGCAAGAATTGGCGCGGGCTTAAGCAGATTCGCGCAAAGGGCGCTACAATTCGTTTATAACAAGTCGAAAGGAGTGGGCGCGGACAGCCGATCTTTGACTGCCCGACTCTAGCGCAATGGACAATCGAACCATCGTCGAACTTACCGTTAGCGAACTTGAAGAAATAATCTGCCGCGCGGTGAAAAAGTCAGTCGCCGAAGTGATGATCGAATTCGCCATGGAAGCCGATGTCGAGGCGCAAGTCGCCTATGAAGCTGAGATCAACGATATGATGCGCCAGGAATTGCAAGCCGCGAGCACGGTCGCCGACGCCGACCTCGTCGCCGCGACCAAACTCGACGACTGAAAACCCCGCGGCGCAAGAGAGGGAAATCATGCACGTATGGGACGCCATTCAAGCCAAACGAGCAATTCGCCAATTCCGCGCTGAACCGCTTAGCAGCGAGCATATCGAGCGCATACTCAACGCCGGTCGACGCTCGCAGAGTTCAAAAAACAGCCAACCCTGGCACTTCATCGCCGTGCAAGACAAGGGACGCCGGGCGAAGCTGGCTGCCACCGGCGCCGGCATGGGGCATGTCGCTGGCTGCGCGCTCTGCGTCGTCATCGTCGTGCCAACGGAAAATGAGCGCACGCTCTGGCATTTCTTCGATTCCGGTCAAAGCGCCGCCTATATGCAGCTGGCGGCGGCGGAAATCGGCATCGGTTCTTGCCTCGGCACCATCTACGAGCCCGATAACGCCGCCGAGATCCTTGGCATCCCGGCGGGCTTCCAGACGCGTCTGGTGATTTCTTTTGGTTATCCCGCCGATCAGGAAGCGGCGGGGCGTCCCCTGCAAGCTGGCGGGCGCCGCGTCTTCGCCGATGTCGTCCATTGGGAGACTTGGTGACGGTGGGGCGCGCTAGCATGGCTGAGGCTCTGGCCGAGAGAAATGCCAGCGACAACACCGCGACCGCCGGATTGCGTGTCAGGCCGCGGCGGCTGCGTTTGTCGCCCGCCCTGCGCCGGATGGCGCGCGAAACGGCATTGAAGCCCGATGACTTCATCTACCCGCTCTTCGTCCGCTACGGCAGCGACCTGCAAGTGCCGATCGAATCCATGCCCGGGTGTTCGCAGCTGACCGTCGACAAGCTCGCCGACGAAGCGAAAGAAATCTCCGCCTTTGGCATACCCGCCGTCATCCTCTTCGGCATCCCCGAGCGTAAAGATTGGCGCGGCAGCGACAACTTCAGCGATGACGGCATCATTCCGCGCGCCATCCGCGCCATAAAGGAGGCCGCGCCCGAGATCGCCGTCATCTCCGACATGTGCTTTTGCGAATACACCGACCATGGCCATTGCGGCATTATCAACTCGCCGGAAAACAGGCACTTCGACCACGCCTTGCCGCTTGGCTACCTGTTGAACGACCCGACGCTTGAGCTGCTGGACCGGGCGTCGATCGCTCATGCGCGCGCTGGCGCCGATATCATCGCGCCCTCCGGCATGATCGATGGCATGGTCGCCGGCATTCGCGCCGCCCTCGATGGCGCCGGCTTCTCCCATACCGCCGTTATGAGCTATGCGGCGAAATACGCCAGCGTTTTCTACGGACCCTTCCGCGATGCCGCCCACAGCGCGCCCGGCTTCGGCGATCGGTCGCAATACCAACTCGACCCAGCCAACCGCCGCGAAGCCTTAAAGGAGATCGCGCTTGATGTGGAGCAGGGCGCCGATATTTTGCTGGTCAAGCCGGCGCTGCCCAACCTCGATATCCTCAGCGAAGCGCGCGCGAGATTTGATCTGCCTCTGGCCGCCTATCAGGTCAGCGGCGAATACGCCATGATTCACGCGGCCGCCGGTCATGGCTGGCTCGACCTGGAGCGAGCGGCGCTCGAAAGTCTAACTTGCATCAAGCGCGCCGGCGCCGATCTGATCGTCACTTACTTCGCCAAAGACGCGATACGATGGTTGAGCGGCTGATTAATGCAATCCGATCCGCCGTCTCAATGCGGAGTCCCGAACCAGGCTGGCAAATCTAAAGGCTGCTCATGAACCGCATGCGCCCACATCTGCCTTTCATCGTCATCATGCCTCTGCTCATTGTGGCGATGACTTGGCCCACGTTTCCGCAGATTTTCGATACCGATAGGCAGTGGATACATCAAGGAGGAAACAACGTAAACGACCGATTCTGGGACGCTTGGCACATCGGGCGCGTACTAGAGGGCAAAGCCGATTACTACTTCACAGATGCGATCTTCCATCCGCCAGGAGTTTCGCTGACATGGCGTCAGATCGCCCTGCCTCATGCGCTGGCATTTGCGGCGCTGCAAACCATCATCCCGCCCGAGAATGCCTACAATCTGTGCTACCTGCTCATGCTGCTCTTCAACGCGACCGCTGTATACGTCTTCCTGCGCTATCAATTTAGGGATAGCCTGGTCAGCCTGTTTGGCGCAGCAGTCATGGGGCTGGCGCCAATATTCGCATTTAGTAGCACGACTCCGGATTTAATCCTGGTCGGCACGATGCCATTGGCGATCTATTGCCTGCAGCGGGCGATCTTTGAACACCGACGACGATATGCGGCTCTGGCTGGCATTGCGATCGGTGCAACCGCGTTTATCGGCTTATACATTTATGTTTGCCTGTCGCTGACGCTGATAATCTATGGCGCGCGCCTGACGCTTCCCCGGTGGAAATGCAAGTCCTATTGGCGGCTGATGCTTGTGCTGGTCTTCTTTGCAGCCGCTCTCAGCTCGTTGCGATTCTATCCGATGCTTGTCGATAGAGAATCTATGCGCGCGGGATTAAGCAAATACAGCTTGCTGCAAAGCAACAGCTCGGATGTCGTCGACTGGCTGGTTAACAAAGGTAATCCCTGGAGCGAGCAGGTCTTGAAAGAGACTTTCAATTTGCAGCCGCGGTCAGAGAGAGGCAAGGGTTATCTCGGTTATGTGCCGCTTGCCCTAATCTGCTTCGGGCTCTTACGTGGGCATGCGCGCAGGGAGACGCTGCTGTGGCTCGCTGTGCTGGCTGTCTTTCTTGTCTTAAGGGCTGGCGACCAACTTACATTCAATGGTGAGCTTTATAGCGAAATCGCGCTGCCAAAGGCTTACCTGAACGAAATGTTTCCGCTTCTGTTTGACTCCGTCGGATTAGCTGCAAGGTTTCAGATTGGAGTCGTATTGCCGTTAGCGGCTGCGTCATGTTATGGCTTACAAGCGCTGCTAAGCCAGCGACCGCCTGCCTATCGTTATGCCGCCGTTTGCCTTTGCCTCGCGCTCTTGTTATCCGAATACTATGCTCCCATCCAAGGCGCGCCGCGAGTCGAAGACCGCTTTGCCCATATTGAGTGGCTGCAGCGAGACGAAACGGAAACGCCGAAGCTGGTAAACCTGCCTTTGAGACCTGGGGTTACTCGGTACTATATGTACTTGTAAACCTTCAATGGCTATCCACAGGCAAATGGCATAATCAACCGTACGCCAGACAGCGCCCACGATTATATGAGAGAAAACTATATCTTGGACGCTTGGCGTAACGACAGGAACATCAACTGTGCAATGGACGATCCAGCCAAGTTCTTGGCGGCTGTCGACCAATTGCAAGCGGACGGCTTTTCCCATGTCTTGTATCATCCGGGGCTGCCGACCGCCAGGGGAATCCGCGCGGGCATAACATCCTTCACCCCGTCATATGAGGACGCCTATGTCTTGATCTATGATATGGATGACCTGCGTCAATCGTGTCATTCGTCCAACCTTTTGCACCAAGAATTGTTCGCGCCATTAGGCCATCTGGCTCGCCATCGAGCGATCCTGCCAGACGAGAACGTTTCCATAATCAGCGTTCATCCATCCCAAGCGGCAGATTACGCGGTGTTCAAAAGCCAAGCCGCCGCACTCTCTGGCTGGAACGGCCTGCTCCATACCTTCCACGTCAATGATGAATTGATCATTCAAAGCTTGGACAGCCGCTACAGCGATGCCGGGGACATTGTCAAATATGACGACGGGCTGGTGCTGATATACAACCCACCGCTGACTGGCACGAGCCAGTTGCCCGAGGTTGAGAGCATCCTTAGCGAATCATACAGGCTGTGCGAGCGCGCCCTTGATACAGACGACGCCATCGTCGAATTCCATGCCAAACCCTTCCTACCTTGCGAGCTGGTATTCTCGGACACGAAACAGCGTGTACACTACGACAGTGGCTTGCAGATGCGGAATCTGCACTACGAGCTATACGGGAAGCGCCTAGATTTTTACGCGCTGTGGCAGCCCACCCGTGACTTGCGGCACGCGTTCTCCATCCAGCTGTTTGCCGAGAATGGGCAGAAAGCCATCGGTCAAGATTATGTCATCCACTTTGATCGCGTGCATTATCCCGTTGACCTCGAATCCCTGGCGCCAGGCGCCTACGAAGCCAAGCTTATCGTCTACAATTATGATTCCGGCGCGTCAATAGCGGGTAGATATATCGACACCGGAGTGCGCGTGAATCGAGAGTTCGTCTTCGCCCGCCTTTTGTTTGGCTAGCTTGCCCGCCCATCGCGCGGCGCGGGGCGGCACATAATGAATACATTGTCGACATCTGCTCGCTCTCATCTGCCTTTCCTCATCATCATGCCGCTGCTGATCATCGCCATGACTTGGCCCACCTTGGCGCTCGTCGTTGATGCGAATACGATCGCTTTCCCCACACGCAGCGCCGATGTCTTCCAGAAACTCTGGGATGTGTGGCATGGGCGCCAATTCCTCGCCGGCCATACCGGCTTCTATCATTCGGATGCGCTGTTTTATCCGGGCGGCCTCTCGCTCGCTTTCGAAAACTTCAGCCTGCCGCATATGCTCTCGGTCCTTTTGCTGGGAGCGGCGCTGCCAGCCGCAAACGCCTATAACTTGACCTACCTCTTGATCGTTTTGGCGGTGGCTTTGAGCGGTTATTTCTATCTGAATTATCTGTTTGGCGATCCTTGGCTCGCGGCTGTGGGCGCGACGGTCTTTGGCTTCAGCCAACACATCATCGCGCACGCGGCTCATCCCGATGTCAATCTAATCGTCAGTCTGCCGCTGACAGCTTACTGCTTCCAACGCGGAATCCGCGAATGGCGCATCAAGTACTTGGTCTGCTGCGGGCTCATCGCCGGCTTGACCGCGTTTTTTAGCCTCTACATCTTCGTCTGCCTGCTCATCACCCTGGCGCTTTTCATCTTGCGCTACGCCGTCTCCCGCTGGGCTGACCCGCGTTTTTGGCGTTGGGTGCTGCTGCTGTGCCTGGTCATCGCGCTCGCCAGCGCCGGACGCATCTTGCCGCTGCTCGCCGACGCTGAAGAATTGGCAGCCGCGCTCGACAAAAACACTGCCTATGAGACCGGAACGGACCTGCTTTCATACTTTGTCAATTACCGGCATCCGCTCACGACACCCCTGCTGAAGAGTGTATTCGGCCCCGGCTCGCCCTTTTACCAGCCGCATACGAGTTATCTGGGTTACTTGCCGCTGGCGCTGATCATCATCGGTTTTGTCAAACCCGCGGGGCGGCGGGCGATGCGGACCTGGCTGGCGCTGGCGCTGCCCTTCCTGATTTTGCGTCTAGGTTCTGTTTTGCAGATTGGCGGCCAGCAATTCAGCCATATCGTCTTGCCCAAGGCGCTCCTCAATGAAGTGGCGCCGGCGCTATTCAGCCCGTTTCACGCGACCGATCACTTCCAGATGGGCATCCTGCTGCCTTGGGCGGTCATGACCTGCTACGGTCTCAAGACGATTATTGCCGCTCGCCCGGCAAAGCAGCGCGCCTTGATCGCTTTGGCGCTTATCGCCGGCATCGCCTTCGAATACTACGAATCGACCGCAGTCAGGAAAATTCCGGCGGAGCAGCTCGCCTTTATTGAAGGGCTGCGTGCGGACGGCGCCGACCAAGAGCCGCGCTTGATCAATCTGCCAATGGGGCGGCAGCCATCCAAGCTATACGGCTTCTATCAGACGCTGACCGGCTTCCCGCAAGTCGAAGGCTTGAGCGGGCGCACGCCGCCCTCTGCCTACGCCTATATCGACGGCAATTTCCTGCTTGAGGCCTGGCGGCGCGGAGCGGGCGTTCACTGCGCTCCCCCGCATCAATCCATTTTTATCGCCGCCCTCGATCAACTGGCTAATGACGGCTTCACGCATATAGTCTGGCACCACTGGCGGGGCGAAGACGCGGCGATCGCCAGCAGTTTCGTCGATGCGCCAGCGGCATACGGCGATGATTATGTGAGCGTCTATCGCCTGGAAGACTTGCGCCGAAGCTGCGACCTGTCTAACTCCCTCAGCCCGTCGCTCCTGGAGCCCTTGCGCCGTCTTGCCACTGCCGCCGCAGTCGTCCCGCAGCAAGGTTCAGCCATCTTGAGCATTCTGCCTGAGGGCAAGCTGGACCTGGCTGCCGGGCAAACGGGCGCGGCCGCTCTTTTCGGATTGCGCAGCTACACAAGCCTCGCCTTGGTTGACGGCCAAGTCGCGGCGCTGCCGAGCCCGGTCGACACGACGCGCGCTGCCGCCGATCTGCTCGCGCGTAATAGAATCATCCTGCTGGCGTTTAATCCGCAGACGACCACTGCCGACTTGATCGACAGTTACCGCGCTTGGCTGGACCCCCGCTTCAAATCATGCCGCCGCTTGACCGATAAGCCCGCCGCCATCTTGGAATACTTCCTGGACGCCGCTTTCCCCTGTGAACTGGCGGTCACTGCCCGGCCGCTGCAAGTCGACTACGCCAACGGCATTCAATTGGGCAATCTGCTGGTCGAGTTCATTGATGGATTTGTGGATATCAATCTTCTGTGGACGCGCCTGCCCGAAGACGCGCATGCCTTCTCAATCCAATTCATTGACGCCGACGGCGCCCGGGCTGGGGGAGCGGATTTTGTCATCGGGCTCGAGCCGCTCGCCCGGCATCGCATCGATACCGCGTCCTTGCCCGCCGGCGAATATCGGTTGAACTTGATACTCTATGATTACGCGACCGGCAGAAGCGTATCCGGCGTCGAGACCGAGAGCGGGTCAAGCTTTGAGCGCGCGCTTGATATTGGCCGCTTTACGCTTAGCGACACGGAAAAAACAGTTGATGATTGAAGTTTCGCTGCGCAAGCAGAAGATGATTCGGCAAATCGGGCATCACCAATCTTGGCGGGATTGCTTGTGACGATCTCAAAACGCGCGCGCCGGCACCGGCTGTTCTTGCTAGGCTTTCCCTTGCTATTCGTCCTCATGACTTGGCCGACCATCGTCTACGTTTTCGAGTCCAGCGTGTTCTGGCTGCCAGCGTCCAATCTCGACATCTGGATGAAGTTTTGGGACGCGTGGCGTTTGCAGTCCATATTGACCGACTCGCGGAACTATCTATTCACCGACCTTCTCTTCTATCCAGACGGACTTTCACTCGTTTATCACAACTTCAGCCTGCCGCATATGCTGGTTTTCGGCGCTTTGCAGAGAGCCCTACCAGCGTCAAACGCTTACAATCTCAGCTTTCTGCTTATCGTCGGCGTCAATGGCGCCGCCGCTTACGTGTATCTCTTGCGTCTGTTTCGCCTTCGATGGCTCGCCACTTTTGGCTCGGTCATCTTTGCGCTTAGCCCTTTTGTCCTAAGCCAGCCGCATCATCCCGATGTTATCTTCATCGCCGCCCTGCCCCTGTCGCTCTATTTCCTTGACCGCGGCTTTGTGGAGGAACGTCCGCTGTGGACGGGACTCTCGGCTTTGATCATTGCCTCTACCTTGTACACTGGCATGTACATTTATGTCTGCCTGGTCTTTATCGCGGGCTTGATTTTGCTCGGCTATGCGAAAACTTACTGGTCGAGCGCTGCCTTCTGGAGGCGGATAATCCTGCTGGCGCTCATTGTTGGCTCGGTTAGTTTCATACGCGTATTTCCCTTAATTGAGCACAGCGCGAGCTTTAGTGAAGCGCTAGACAAAAGCGGCGGCCGCGAACAGGGCAACGACCTGCTCGCCAGTTTTCTAAACCCAAAACATCCGCTGCTGCCCGCAGATTGGCGCGCCGAACTGGCAGAGCATCGTCAGACCATGAGCGACGGCGCTTATCTCGGCTATCTTCCAATGCTGCTGATCGGCTATGCATTATGGCGCGCCCGCGACCGCCGACGAATGGCGCCTTGGTTGGCGCTGCTCCTGTTGTTTTTTGTCTTGCGTCTAGGCTCAGAATTGGTGATTCTCGGCCGGCATTTTGACCTCATCATCTTGCCAAAACATTATCTTGAGGAATTGCTGCCCTTCCTCTTCAAGCCCTTCTGGGATACATCACTCTTTCAGATTGGCGCAGCTTTGCCCCTGGCGATCTTGGCTTGCTTCGGGCTATTGACTGCTTCAAATCGCTTATCGCAAAAGAAGCTGGCTGTTATCGTATCTCTGGCTCTGGCTGTCACTCTCCTGGAATACTATCAGCCGATGCGCTCGCAGATTGTGCCACCAGACCGTGTCCGATTCCTGAACTGGCTGAGCACAGAAGAAGACCAAGCGAACATAAAACTGGCGCATTGGCCAATGGGCCGTCACGAATCGAAATTCTACGGCTTCCACCAATCCTTAAGCGGGTATCCTCACGTGGAGGGCTTAGCCAGCCGTACGCCGCCCGCAGCCTACAACTATATCGACGGCAACATTATCCTTAGCGCCTGGAGACGTGACCGGCCGATACGCTGTCTGCCCGCCGCGCGGGAACCCTATCTCGAGGCTTTGGATCAGCTAATGGCTGATGGGGTTTCTCACATCATTGTGCATCAGCAGACACGCAGAAAACCGGGGATCTCCGCGAGCTTCAGCGGCTTGCTCCCCGCATACGCCGACGAATATACGCATGTTTACAGGCTGGGGCAGATGTATGAAAGCTGCGACAATCCATCAATCACACTGCCGGCGCCATTCGCCCATATCGCTGATCTGGCGCGCTCGCCCGTGATCGACGCCGATCAAGCGATGTTAATTCTCAGCTATCATCCGGCCGAGCGAATTGAAAGCGAGACTTTCAAAACACTGTCGTCGACCTTCCTCTATTGGAAGGGCTTCGCTCATGTTTATTCTTCCGACGGCGAGTTCCAGATCCAGAGCTCGAGCCCAAACCACGGGGACTTGCGCGCGCTGCTGTCCGCGGAAAAGCTGATTCTGCTGCTTTACAATCCGGACCAGACCGGCGCCAAGGGCTTGGGCGATCTCACTTCCGCGCTCGCCAATAACTTCCAAGCCTGCGGCCCCACGATTGACGCCACGAATCTCGTCGCCGCGTATTATCTGCCGGCAGGCTTCGACTGCGCGCTGCTGACGGCGGCTGAGCGCGCTGATGTCGAATTCGACAACGGCGTTCGGCTGGCGAACCTGCTCTACAATTTCGACGGCGATTATCTTAGTATCGAGTCTTGGTGGACGCGCCTGCCCGATGAAGCCCACGGTGTATCAATCCAGGTCTTTGACGCGGCCGGCGCCAAGGCAGCGGGCGGGGATTTCGTCATCCATAACGAGTCACTGGCGCGTTATCGACTGAGCCTGGCAGCGCTCGCGCCCGGCGAATACAGCGTGAAGCTCATTTTGTACAACTACCATAGCGGTAAAAGCGTTGCTGGCATGGTTGCCGGCCGCCTGACGCGTTTCGCGCGCGAGCTTGATATCGGGATTATCACCGTCGATTGACCGCACTCAGCCGAGGACGCGCTCACTCTGGCTTTCGCGCGCTTTTGCAACCAGCGCGTCAAAGAGCGCCTGCTGCGACTGATCATGGGCGGCCGTCACCTCCGGATGCCATTGCACCGCAATCAGCCAGGCATGGCCCGGCGATTCCAACGCCTCGATGATGCCATCCGCCGCCCGCGCCGTGACGCGCAAGCCCGCCCCCACCTGCTTGACCGCCTGGTGATGCCCCGATGACGCGCGCAGCAGCGTCAATCCCGTGACCTCGGCAATAAGGCTGTCGCTGTCGACATGAATCGTCTCCATCGCCCACAATCCGGCTTCGTTCCGATGGATGTCTTCATCGCGGATATCCGGTATATGCTCGTGCAGCGTACCGCCAGCGGCGACATTCAACACCTGCATTCCACGACAAATGCAGAGCAGCGGCGTCTCCCCCTCGTTGAGCAGACGGCGCGCCAGCGCAAGCTCAAAGCGGTCGCGCTCGACATCGGCCGGCAGCACATGCGGGTTCCAGCGGTCTCCCCCATATTCCGCCGGGTCGACATCAGTGCCGCCGGTGATGATCACGCCATCCAGCAGCGGCAGCAAAGCCTCCCAACCATTCCCCCCGGGCGGCAGCAATAGCGGGATGCCGCCGGCGCGCCGCACCGCGTCCACGTAAGGCGCTGGCACGCTGAAGAACTGATCGTAATGCCGCGATTTGATATAACCTTCGCCGCGTCCGCCGGTCGTGAGGCCGATGACTGGATTGTTCATTTGCATTTCCTTGATGTCTTGGCGCAGAGGAATGCAGCCTACTATAAACCAGCCATCGCCGAGTCCGCAACCACTCATCGCCGGCTGCGTATCAAGTGGTTGAGGAACTCGTCAACAGCGTTGCCAGTCCACGACATTTCGGATGTCACGCACACTGCGATTCGCTTACACTTGCGCCGTTCTTCTCTAGGAACAATTCATGACCCATCGGCTACGCTTCTACGTCACTTACGCTCTGCGCAATATCCGCCGCGGCGGCCGCTGGACCACGCTTGCCGTCCTCTGCATCACCGCCGGCGTCGCCACCGTGGTTGCCCTGCGCTCGCTCGGCTTGGCCATCGGCGACACCTTGAAGGACAATGTGCGCATCGAAATCAAAGGCGATTTGCTGATCCGCAACGATAGCGTTTTCGGCGGTTTTGGCAGCGCCGATCCCAACGCCTTTTCGCCCGATGAGCTGGCGGCGCTGCTCGCCTGGGTGGAGGAAACCGGCGCGACCGCCAGCGCTTACATGAGCGGGCGCAATATGCAAATCAGCAAGGTAGGCGAAGGCGGCTTCGGGCGCCCCAGCTTCATTGGCAGCAACTTCATCGACCCGCAATCCTACCCGCCGACCCACACCATCCGCGCCCTGGATCCACCCGATGCGCCGCTCGCCGAGCTTTTCACCGGCGGCAACGATGTCGTCATCAGCGACAATCTGGCCGCCCAAAGCGGCATCGCCGTCGGCGACCAGGTTCGCGTCAGCGGCACGCAGGAACCATACATCGTCCGCGGCATCGTATCGGTAGCTGAAGAGAGCAGCGTCACCAACTTCCTCAACGCCTTCTTTGGCTTCGCCTACTTCGATCTCGCCAATGCCCATTCCGTGATCAACGACGAGTTCGCGCCCAACCGCATCGGCGTCCTTTTGCCAGCGGCGGCTGACGATGCCCGCCTGATGAAACTCCAAGCCGAGATCGAAGCGCTGGCGCCCGGCGCCCGCACTACTGTCGTCTCCGATTTCTTACAGCGCTATGAAGCGATCTCGCAGTATCTCAGCGATTTCGTTGTTGTGATGGGCTTGGGCGCCCTGCTGATCGGGGGCGTCGGCATAATGAATACCATGCTGGTCTTGGTGCGCCGCCGCACCAACGAAATCGCCGCGGTCAAGACTTTCGGCTTGCGCGGAAGCCAGGTGGCCGCGCTCTTTCTGGCAGAAGGGCTGACGCTCGGCTTCATCGGCAGCTTGCTCGGCCTCATCGTCGGCATCGGCCTCAGCCTTATCGTCAATGAATATGGCTCGGTAGCGCTGCGCCAGCCGCTAATTTGGCGGATTTACCCAGAAGCCTTGCTGTTTGGCTTCACCTTAGGCATGGTCGTGACCGCCATCTTCGGCGTCGCCCCAATTCTGACCGCAGTCAAAGTCCGCCCCAGCATCATCTTGCGTCCCAACGAGAATCACCTGGTCGCGCTGGGCCTTATACAATCCCTCATTCTGCTGATCTTCGTCACCATCAGCCTCGGTCTGGTCGTCGGGCAGATCTTGCGGCCCTCATTCGAATTGACCGAGCGGCGCCTGTCCGCGGTCGAAGCGAGCGCCGACGAATTCGAGACGGAAGAAGAAGGCGTCGGATTCCGCAGCTCGCGCCGCTTTGGACCAGCGTCCGAGCCGAGCGATCAAAGCCTGCCATCGGCTTACCTGGTCGGCGTCATCGGCGTCAGCGCAACATTTTTGATCTTCCTCGTCATGATCGCGCTGCTCTGGCTCATCATTTTCTTGATTGGCAGGCTGCCGTCGCTGGGCATGGTCACCTGGCGGCTTGCTTTGCGCAACCTGTCCACCAACCGCCTGCGCACCGCCATTACCTTGCTGGCGCTGTGCGCTGGCATGTTTGCGCTCAGCAGCATCACTTTCGTCGGCGAGGGCACGCGCGAGCTGCTCAACCTCCAGCTTAGCCGAACCTTCGGCGGCAACGTGCTGGTCTTTCCCTTCCCGGGCCTGCCTGCCAACTTGGTCAAGAACGCCATCGACGGCGCGCTGGATGATGTCGGCATCGAATACAGCACGAAGATTAAGACTTATGAAACGGAGCTTGCCGCGCTCAATGGCGAAGCGCTGAACGACGGCAACTCGCTCGAAGTCACCGTTTGGGATTCGGATAATCCGGAGATCTACAGCGGGCAAAGCGCCACCCTGGCCGGGCGTATGCTCGCGCCCGAAGACCGGCGCCAGCCCCTGATAGTCCTGCCTTTTGAACAAGCCAATTCGCTAGGGATTGACATCGGCGATACGATCGCGCTTGCAGCGGCGAACGAGATTGACCTGCAAGTTGTCGGCATTCTCAGCAGCGCCGAAGGTCTGGCTTTTGGCGCTTCCACCGCTCTTGTCCCGCCTGATGTTCTGCCGGCGTCGGTCGCCTCCAGCTATACGCTCTATGCTTATCAAGTCCCCGAACCTGAGCTCAATCGCGCTCTAGCCCAACTGTCAAGCGTGATCTTCGCACTCGCCATTGATGTGCAATTCATAGACGGCTTGATCGGCCGCCTGATTGATCAATTCGCCGCCATCCCGACAATCGTGGGCTTGCTCTCGCTTTTCGCAGCCGCCGTGATTATGGCCAACACTGTGGCGCTATCCACCTTGGAGCGGCGGCGCCAGATCGGCATCCTGAAAGCGATCGGGCTGAAATCGCGGCGCGTCTTGCAGGTCATGTTCATCGAATCCAGCATGATCGGCCTTTTGAGCGCCATCCTGGGTATCGGCTTGAGCGTGCTGATCATCAGTGGGCTGGGCTCGGCTGGCGGCATAGTCATCCCATTGCCGACAGACGCGCGCCTCGTTGCCGCCGCGCTGCTGATCGCTTCCGTGCTGATCGGATGGTCCGCCACCTTCCTCAGCGCCCGCGTCGCCCTCAAAGAGCGCGTGATGAATGTGCTCCGCTACGACTAGCATACGCTGGCGCGCGTCAATTGCCTAGTTGTTCAAGCTATGCTATATTGTTTCAAGTGACCGTACACAAATCATTAAAGCTCAAACACTTATCGCAGGAGTTTCCACATGCTGCAGAATCCACGGCACCAAGAAGGGCAGGGTTTGGTCGAATACGCATTGATTCTCGTTCTGGTCGCTGTAGTGGTTATCGTTATCCTCGCCCTGTTGGGACCGGCAATTGGCAATATCTTCTCCAATATCATCAACAGCTTGAATCCAACGGCGACGCAAATGGCGGCGCCAACGCCGACGCCCAGCAGCTAATCGCAGCTTGCGCCGCCACACAGGATAGGGTGGCTGAATAGCCGCCCGTGCTCAACCGCTGTCTAGCTCGACCAAGAATCTCCAACTGATTACAGTTTCGCGCCGCCGTCTTACCGCCGCGCGCAAAATCAGCTATACTCGCCCCAGTTGCCTGCGAGTCAACTCTGCGCGATTATTGGTGGAAATGCTGTCGGGGCGAGCGTAGGTTAGTGTCGGCGGTCAGTGTCTACGCGACCTAGGCTACACGCAGTCTCGCCTAAATTCGCTTCAGGTTTTCGCGCATCGTTGGTATGATCGGCTGGCTTGCGCTTAGACTTGGGGGAGGGCAGATGATCCTGGAAAAACTGTCAAACGCAATCGGCGTCAGCGGTGAGGAAGACGAGGTCCGCGTTATCGTCATTGACGCCATTCGCGACTGCGTCAGCGACCTCCAGGTTGATGCTCTGGGCAACGTCACAGCAATTTTGCGCGGGACTGAGTATCCCGAATTCAGCGTGATGATCGCCGCCCACATGGATGAAATCGGCATGATGGCGACCGCGGTTGATGCCAAGGGCTTGATCCAGTTCACCCGCGTCGGCGGCATTGATCCGCGCATCTTGCCGGGTAAGCGCGTCAAAGTCGGCGCTAAGCGAAGGCCCGGCGTCGTCTTATGGAAACCAATTCATCTTTGGCGCGACATGAAAACCGTGCCGATCGACGCCTTGCGGATTGATGTCGGCGCTGGCGACAAAAGCGCCGCCGAACCCGGCGACCGCATCGCCTTCGACGGTGAGTTCAAGCAGCTCAGCGAGTCGGTTGTACGCGGCAAAGCCTTCGACGATCGAGTCGGCTGCTCGGTTCTGGTGGATATCCTTCAGAATGGTCCCTACCCAGTAACGGTCGCTGCCGCCTTCACCGCGCAGGAGGAGATTGGCTTGCGCGGCGCAGAGGTCGCTGCCGAGCGCCTCAATCCCGATGTAGCCATAGTCCTCGAAGGCACCTACGCTTATGACCTTCCCGACCCCAATCGCGAAGCCGATGCCGGCGACTTGGCCGCGAACCCGGGAACCCGCTTCGGCGAGGGCGCCGTTATCACGCTGGCCGACCAGCAGATGATTACCGACCCGCGCGTTCTCGCCTTTTTGCGCGACACAGCCGAGGCGAACGATATTCCATATCAGGTCAAGACGATGGGCGGCGGCGGCACCGATGGCGGGGCGATTCACCTGGCGCATGCCGGCATCCCCACCATGCCAATCTCGGCGCCATGCCGCTATATCCATACGCCAGCAGCGCTGCTGAATCTCGGGGATTATCGGAGCGTATTGGCCTTGTCGCAGGCGGTCTTGCGGCGTATCAGGCCCGATTCATTCCGGCGCGACTGACCAGGCGCTATCTCGGCGGCAGTTGGAGCTCCTGCCCGACCCTTAAGCGATTCCTGTCCGTTATTCCGTTGAGCGCAACCAATTCATTGACATCGACGCGGTAGCGCAGCGATATGCTCGCGACGGTCTCGCCGGCCGATACCACGTGGATTTCCGGCCGCGGCGTCGCCGTCGGTTCTGGTTGCTTCGTCGGTGTTTGTTCAGCGAGCTCTTCCTCAGTGAGTTCAACCGCGCCCGGCGTCGCCTGCGCCTCGGCCACGGTATCGTCCGGCGCGCTCGATTCGCAGTCCGGGATCAGCAGCAACTGACCAATCGATAGATTCTCGCTGGACAATTCATTGATTTCCATGATTGTCTGATAGGTTGTGCCCCAAGCCAGCGCCAAACGAAACAAAACGTTGCCCGCTTGCACCGTATAAACGCATTCGTCATCCGCGTCTAGCCCTTCTTCAAAGGTTCGCGTCGCCGTGGGAAGCTCAAACGGCTCCCGAGTCGCCGCTGGCGAGGTCAACGGGATCGCATCGGCGGCTGTCAAGTCTATAGTCGGCTGTTCAACCTGCCCCGGCACAGTTTCCGGCGTGATATATCGTCCCGATGCGCCCGCTGCTCCAAGGCCGCCGGCGCTCTCGGCAGCGCCATCCTCGCGATTGTCCGCCACAACCACCGCCACGGTCTCCTCTGCGACAACCTCGGCGCTGTCAATCTGCTGGAACGGTTCTTCCGCCTGGCGATAGCATGCGGTAAGCAGAGCCGCGCAAATCAGCAGGGATATAAGCAATCTGGACTTCATGAGGTCAAGCTCTTTCGCATCCGAACCAAGCTATGCCTCATTATAGTGGACTCGTCGCGGACGCGCTTGCGAGCCATGCGCGAACATTCCGTGTCAATTCGCGGGCGACGAACCTTGCAAGGTCCGGGGATGGGGTTGGATTAGCGGGCGTCTCGGCGAGATGCCCGTTCGTAGTTTGTTTATGGGCGAGTCGCCGCCTCGCCCATACAATGTTCCCGGTACAGGGCGAGGCATGCGCGCGCTAGCTGACTTGCGGGAGCGCCTCCATCGCCCGCTCGATCTCGGCTTGCGGGTATTCGTAATTCGAAAGCTCGCCGCCCAGATAAGCGTCGTAGGCGCTCATGTCGAAGTGGCCGTGCCCGCAAAGGTTGAAGAGGATGACGCGTTCTTCGCCCGCTTCCTTGGCTGCCTGCGCCTCGCGGATCGCCCCGGCGATGCCATGCGCCGCTTCAGGCGCTGCGATTATGCCCTCGGCTTTGGCGAAAGTGATAGCGGCGCCGAAGGTCTCCATCTGTGGGATGGCGCGCATTTCGATCAAATCCTGATCCCAGAGCTCGCAAATGATCGACGCCATGCCGTGATAGCGCAGTCCTCCGGCGTGCAGCGGCGGCGGCACAAAGCCATGCCCAAGCGTGTACATTTTCATTAGCGGCGTCATGCCAACGGTATCGCCGAAATCGTAGGCGTATACGCCGCGCGTCAAACTAGGGCAGGCGGCTGGCTCCACGCCCAGCAGCCTGGTCGTCTTACCCGCGGTCAAGTTCTGATGCAGGAAGGGTAGGGCGATGCCGGCGAAATTGCTGCCGCCGCCCGTCGGACCCACCACCACATCAGGATACTCGCCGGCGATTTCCATCTGCCGCAGCGCTTCCTGCCCGATGACGGTCTGGTGCGTCAAAACGTGATTCAGCACGCTGCCGAGGGAATACTTGTATTTGCCGCCGCTGGTTGCCGCTGCTTCTACCGCTTCGCTGATGGCGATGCCCAGGGAGCCGGCGCTATCCGGGTCGCCTTCCAGGATGGCGCGCCCGGCATTGGTCGCATCGCTGGGGCTGGCGGTGACGCTTGCGCCGAAGCTCCGCATAATCGCCCGCCGATAGGGCTTCTGCTCATAGCTGATCCGCACCATATAAACGATGCACTCCATATCGAAGAACCCGCAAGCTTGCGCCAGCGCCGTGCCCCATTGGCCCGCGCCGGTTTCGGTGGTCAGCCCGGTGATGCCTTCTTGCTTGTTGTAATAGGCTTGCGCGGTCGCTGTGTTCAGCTTGTGGCTGCCCGAAGGCGAAACGCCCTCGTACTTGTAATAGATATGCGCCGGCGTATCCAGCGCTTTCTCCAGCCGGCGGGCGCGCAGCAAGGGCGTGGGCCGCCAGAGCTTGTAGATCTCGCGCACTTCATCCGGGATCTCGATCCAGCGATCCTGGCTCACTTCTTGCATGATTAGCTGCATGGGGAATAGCGGCGCCAGGTCATCGGGACCGACCGGCTGACGCGTGCCCGGATGCAGCACCGGCGGCAGCGGCCGCGGCAGATCGGCTTGCGCGTTGTACCATTGACGCGGGATGGCGCTTTGGGGCAGATCAAAGCGAATGTCGTCAGACATAGTTTGTGCCTCCCTCTATTGAATGTGGCTCGTATTATGTCGAAGGCGGCTCTTTTCCGCAATGCGCCCATGCGCGCTGCGAGCGTGCCGTAGGGGCGTCTCGCCGAGACGCCCGCTTGGCCAACCCCTGTTGCGCCGAGGCAAGCGCGCTAAAAGCATTGCGCCGGCGGATCGTTTTCGGCAAGGCGCCGCTGACGCTGTGGTAAAATAGGCTTGCCAGCGGAAACAACGCCCGTCATGAGACCGAACCGCAAGATAAGCCGCAACTATAACAAGCCATTTTTCAGCAACCGTCGGCGTGGATTGTCCGGCATTCCGCTCTTGCTTTTCGCCCTCGCCATTGTTTGCCTCACGGTCGGCTTGCTTGCAGTGGCTTATGCCTCGCTGGAAGACATTGACTACGCCGCGCGCGGTTTCCTGAGTTTGCCGCGCGCAACGCCAACGCTTTTCCCCAGCCAGCACGCGCAGGACGGCATCCGTCTGTACACGGAAGGCAAGGTGGAGGAGGCGCTGGCGCAATTCGACATCGCCGTCGGGCAGCGCCCGCAAAATATTGATTATCTTTACGAATTTGGCCGCATCCTGATTGAGTTGGACAATTTTGAAAGAGCGGCTGAAATCGGCGATCAAGCAATCGCCGCCGCGGAAGATGACGCCCGCGGCTACGCCTTGAAAGCGCGCGCGCTGATGTGGAGCGACCCCGGCGCCGCCATTCCCCTGGCGGTTCAGGGCTTGGATCTCGATGCCGA
Organism: Chloroflexota bacterium; assembly: GCA_028875185.1. Classification (GTDB taxonomy): domain Bacteria; phylum Chloroflexota; class Anaerolineae; order Aggregatilineales; family Phototrophicaceae; genus UBA6055. The sequence goes on from JAPPFH010000076.1 coordinate 55,597, forward strand.
TTTCGCGCCGCTGCACGCCGCGCTCGCCATCGCCTATACCAATATTGGGCGCTACAGCGAAGGCTATCAACGCGGCCGGCTGGCCACCCAGCTTGACCCGCTTGATGCCTTCAGTCATCGCGCGTTCGCCATCCCGCTGATCTACACCGACCGCCGCAATGAAGCGATCTCGGCGCTGGAGAAGGCGGTCGCCATAAACCCCAATCTTACGGCGCCCTACTTCGAGCTCGCGCTTCAATACCGGCAGCAGGAGTACCAGGAGATGGCTGTCGGCATTTATCGGCGCATCCTGGAGCTGGAACCGGGCAGCGCCAAAGCGTATCTGCGCATCTGCCAAACGTATGCTGAAGTAGGCGAATTCCTCGCCGCGACCCCGTTCTGCGAGACAGCCACCGAACTCGATGAGAACTACGCCGACGCCTGGCAATGGCTCGGGCAAATGCGCTACACCCGGCGCAATTACGAAGGTACGCTCGAAGCGATGGAGAATTGCGTCGCCCTGGGCTCCACCGCGGTCGAATGCTATTACATGCGCGGCTGGTCTTATTATGTGCTCGACCAGTGCCCGAAAGCCTGGGATGTGCTGCAAGAGGCGCTGCGTTACACGCGCGAGCCGCATATCATCGGCATTATCAACGAAGGCTTGGCGAGCGTCCGCGCAAACTGTCCCGGCTTTGAAGACGTCCGCCTGCCGACGCCGATACCGCCCACGCCCATCCCGCCGACGCCTATCGGAGGCATCTAGGCGATGAAGATCAGGCGTGATTATTCGCAGCCCTTCTTCCGCCAGCCGAAAAGCCACCCCATTCGCAATATGTTCATCGCCGCCGCGCTCGGGCTGCTGCTCGGTTTGGCGGTCGTCTGGCAGCGAGAGGCTGTCAGCGGCTTTGTCGATTCCATCACGGGCGCTCCATCCACGCCTACGCCGCAGCCGAGCGAATTGGCGGCGCGCGCGGCGGCTCTCTTTGCAAGCGGCGACATCACCGGCGCGGAGGCGCTGATCGCGCAAGCGGCCGCTGAACGCCCGAACGACATCGCTTATCTCTACGAACACGGGCGCGTCCTGATCGAGTTGGAACGTTATGACGAAGCGCGCGCGCTCGGCGAGGCCATCACCGCCATTGATGCGCGCGATGTCCGCGGATATGCGCTGGAAGCGGCCGCCTTGACTTGGAGCGGAGGGGCGACCGGCGCCATCCCGATCGCGCTTTCGGGCTTGGAGCTGAACCCGCGCTTCGTCCCGCTGCACGCGACGCTTGCGCGCGCCTACGTCAACGCCCAACGCTGGGCGGACGGCTTGGACGCTGGCGAGCGTGGCTTGTCCATCAGTGGCGATGACGCCGATCTCAACCGCGCCTACGCCTACGCGCTCACCGCCGTCGGCGCTTACAGCGATGCCATAACCTATCTCCAGCGCGCTATTGAGCTGCGCCCGGCTTATCTGCCGACGCAGTTCGAGTTGGCGGGCTTGTACCTGGCGCGTGATGAAGACCAAAGCGCCATCGACCTCTACGACCATATCCTCGCCCTTGACCCGCGCAACGCCCGCGCCATGCTGCGGCTCTGCCTGGCATACCGCAAGATCGGCGAATTCGCGCGCGCGCTCGGCTTCTGTGAGGACTCGGTCGCCAACGACGGCGCCGACGCCGAGGCGCAGTTCCAGCTGGGCTTGCTCTATTATCGCGAGCGCCGCTTTGAGGGTTCGCGCGCCGCCTTCCACCAATGCCTGGCGCACGATGACGGAACCTATGACCTGTCTTGCCGCTATCGCCTGGGGCTCTCGCATTATTACACCGGCGATTGCACCAGCGGCTGGGCGCTGCTGCGCGATTCGCTTGACCTGGCGCGGTCGGGCGGCGATGAGGCGACCCTGAGCAATGTATTGCAAGGGCTGGATGCGATTGAATCGGATCCAAAGTGCATTGATGAGGCGGCGCGGCCGGTGGCTTTTCCGGATTGACTGGGGGGCGCGAACAGTCACCGTCTATTGCATAGGCTGTAGGGGTTGCCCGGCACTAGACCATGCTATAGCGCCGGTTATACCCCATCCCCCCATCCCCCTTCCCCAGCAAGCTAAGGAAGGGGGAGCACTCTCGCCGAGCGCTTGGTAACACGGGATTCTCACAGTTATGTTACTCGAATTTCCCATGTCTGCCGTCGAGTCACCCTTCCCTAGTTCACTGGGGAAGGGCCGGGGATGGGGTAAGACATACGGAAAACGGGCTCTTCGTAGTACCGGACAAGCATTGTAGGGGCGTCTGACCCGCTGTGTCGGCGGTCAGTGTCTACGCGACCTACGCGCGGCGCCGAGACGCCCGTCGATTGATCTTGTAAATGCTTGCGGGCGTTTCACGAATTGCCCCTACAGGTTATGTCTTGCAGGCGCGCGCAAAAGCGCGGCTTTCGGCTTGCGCGCGTGGGGGAGTTTGCTGTAAAAGAGTGTCATGCGCGCACTCGATGCCAGCCTAAAGCTCTATCGCAAAACGCTGAAACGGATTCAGCCCGCGCACGTCGCCATGCACCGATTGATGGGTGGCTTGATCTTGCCCGGGCTGGAACGCGCGCTGGATTTCAAGACGATCGCTGACGACCCCTTCTGGTTCCGTCTGGAGCTGTTGACCGGGCAGCACGAGAGCGAGACGCGGCGCGCGCTTGAGCGGCTGGCGGCGCCGGGCATGATCGCCCTCGATATCGGCGCCCACGTCGGCTACCACAGTCGGCTGCTCGCGCGGCAGGTGGGAGCGGCCGGGCGCGTCATCGCGCTGGAACCGCATCCGCGCACCTTCAAAGCATTGCGCCACAACACGCGCGACCTTCCCAACGCGACGGCGCTGCAACTGGCGGCTTCCGAGGCCGAAGGCAGCGCCGAACTCCACGATTACCTGATGATGTCGGCCAGCGGTTCGCTGCATTATGACGAGACGCTGGCGCGGCAGCAGCGGGCGCGGATGGGCGCGGGCGATGTGGCGCCGCGGCGCGACGGGCGCTTTGAGCCGCAGCGATACCGCGTGCGCACGGTCGCCATCGACGACTGCTTGACCGAGCTCGGCATCGCCCGCGTCGACATCGTGAAGATGGACATTGAAGGGGCGGAGCTGGCGGCTCTGCGCGGGATGCGGCGCACGATCGCGGCATCGCCCGGGCTGGCGCTGGTGATGGAGTACAACCCAAGCGCGCTGGGGGCTTTCGGGCATGAGCCGGCCGCGGCGCTGGATGAGGCGCGCGCGCTGGGCTTCGGGCGCGTCGAGGCGATAGCGCCGGATGGCTCGCTGATCGATTGGGGCGATGCGGCGCTGGTCCAGCGCGAGACGGCGCGCTTGCTGGCCGGCATGGGCGTGGTGAATTTGTTGTTGCGGAAGTAGGATTGAACTACAGCCGATCCACGAAAATAGGAATTGGTAGGGGCGATCTATTAGGTCGCCCGTCGATGCGAATACTGTAGGGGCGAGACTTGTCTCGCCCTCTTTTCTATAGATAGCTGGTCAGTTTTCGCATGACTAACTTGGATTTACTAGAGAATAAAACATTTATGCTATAATGCCGCGCTATGCGTCAAAGCAAGCAAAGGCGAGTTGCACAGTGTCAGCGAATCGGAACCTCCACCAGGCGAAGACGAACAAGAAAGACGAGTTTTATACGCAGCTTGGCGATATCGAAAACGAACTCCGGCATTACACGGCGCATTTTCGCGGCAAGGTCGTCTACTGCAATTGCGATGATCCGCGCGTGAGCAACTTTTTTCATTACTTCGCCTACAACTTCCGCGTGCTCGGACTCAAGAAACTGATTACCACCTGCTACAAGAACCAGCAAATGGATATGTTCAGCCAGCACGACGCCGAAAAGGCGATCTGGCTGGAATACGATGGTACAGAAAACGAGACCGGCGTTCCCTCAGTCGAAGACATCGGCATACATTATCTCGAAGGCGATGGCGATTTCAGAAGCGCCGAGTGCATCGAGCTGCTCAAGGGCGCCGACATCGTGGTGACGAACCCGCCCTTTTCGCTGTTTCGGGAGTATGTCGCGCAGTTGATTGAGTATGACAAGAAGTTCCTGATTATCGGTCATCAGAATGCCATCACGTACAAGGAGATTTTTCCGCTGATTAAGGACAACAAATTGTGGCTTGGCATCACGCCGCGCGGAAAGGATATGCTGTTTGATGTGCCGAAGGACTACGCGAAAGAACTGGTGGCGACGAAGAAAGAGGGCAGCGCTTACAGGATCGTAGACGGTGAAGTTTATGGCCGGCTGGGAAGCGCTTGCTGGTATACCAATCTGGACTACCGGCAGAGGCACGAGGAACTGATTTTGTACAAACGCTACTCGCCACAGGAATATCCGAAGTACGACAACTACGATGCGATTGAGGTGTCAAAGACCGCCGAGATTCCGATGGATTGGGACGGCGCGATGGGCGTGCCGATTACATTCCTGAACAAACACAATCCCGAGCAGTTTGAAATAATGAGCGCCAATGACATCAGGTTGAATGATAGCGTCCCGCTCAAGAAACACGGCTTAATCAAGGACAAGGATGGGACAATTGACGGCAAACCCAAATATGTGCGGATAGTCATTCGGCGCAAGGGGAGACAGATATGAAAAGAACTGTGCAAGAGATGCAAAACATTTGGCATATGTATTACAAGCCATGTATCGAACTCTTGATGCGACAAGACGAAGGGCATTACGCTGCGTTCATACTGGTGTTCTGTTGTGTTGAACACGTATATAGAGCAATTCACGGGATACCTGCGACATGCCGCAAAGTTTGTGAGCAAGAGGCTATCGAATATGTACAAGGAATCTGGACGGAATACTATAATCCCAACAAAACCGAGATGCGAGAAATCCAAAATAAAAACATGGCGAATTACGCCAATTGCCTTCTGAGATTGGGCATATTTAACCGTCTAAAGCATGTGGGCTACTTGACTGAAATTGTTGGGGAAGAACACGATTACCTGAAAAAGTGCGCAGCGGAACAATTTCTTAAGGATGAATTCAGTGGTTTCGCCAAACCTATCACAAAACTAGAACTGACAAATGACCCCAGCAATCTCGGTTGTGTGTCTCAGGGCGGTGGCCGAAACGAACATGCAATTGATGCGAATTACTTCGTAGAGCTATTCGTTTCAGGGATAGACGCAGCGTATGATAAAGCTCTATCTGAAAGTGAGTAAATGGATTCAACAATTAATATCCAACAGCTTGACCTCACCGCGCGCGACCTCGCCGCCGGCTGCCATGACGATGGCGATGGCGGCGTGGTCGGCTATGGCGGGGCGCTTGATATACGGCGTAGGCGAGGGACGTGATGGGATGTTAGAACACGCGTTTACTACGATAGTTGAGGGATTGCCGACAACAATAATTACTGGCGTGATACTTGCTCCACCAGCATGGACAATTAAGACGACTTATTCCGTAGCTATTCTAAAGAGAAAAGTTGATGTATCAAAGCAAAACTGTACCTTTTGCCAAAAGCTTCATGAGGCATTAGAAAGGCTAATCGCGAGTCCCGGAAATCGCGTTCTTAGAGAATATGTTGCATGCCTTGAGGCCGATTTGCGAAACAGGACATATACAAATGCGCGAAGTCGCATAGGAAAGGAAGTGGAAAATACACTTAGACCTACTATAAGACACTCGATGATACAGTATGAAAAGGAAAAGTCTTACGAGAATTATAGGAGGCTAAAAGCAGGATTATCTCCTGTGTTGTTTCGCAATCCTCCTGCTCTCTTGGATCAGTCTCTATCCCTCAGATACCGTTATGAATTTGCGAAAGATTGCACTGATGAATTGGCATGGATATATGTATTCCATTGCAACCAGGCGAAGGACTTTATAGACAAGTCTCCTATATTGAGATTCCTGCCTTTTTCAATAAAGAAAAGGCTACAACAATGAAAATCCAACAGCTTGACCTCACCGTCCGCGACCTCGTCGCCGGCTGCCATGACGATGGCGGCCTGGTCGGCTGTGGTGGCGCGCCCCGCCAAAATCATCATTTGTCAAAGCGATCGCATTTGTGTAAACTGTTGTTGTCGATACAATGCGGCAATTGAGGATTCCGATATGACCGAGTCTGAACAAATTACTCGCCATGAACGCGAAATCGGCGAATTGCGCGGCAAGCTGGATGCGCTGGCGACGAAGGAGTTCGTCCGCGAAATCGTGCAAGAGCAGACGAAAGAACTGAACCAGAAATTTGACTCCAAGTTCGACATTATCGATAGTCGCCTCAAAGAAATGAGCGACCGCCAGCAGCGTTTCAAGGGCATCGGCCAGGCGCTTGGTTTTGGTCTTCCGTTTCTGGTAAGCGCGCTCGCGCTGGCCGCTGTTTTCCTCAAATAGCTGCTGGTATCCCGCATTAAGATTCGCCGCAGAAGGCTTCCATAAGGAACATCCAACTCCTTGACCTAACCATCCGCGCTCACGTCGCCGGCTGCCATGACGATGGCGATGGCGGCGTGGTCGGCTGTGGCGCGGCGCTGGATATTCGCCCGCCCATTACGCCGCGGGGAAACCTTGAAGTATGATACAATCGCGGTAGCATAACGATGTATTTGATCAGTGTCGAGGCAGCAGGCAGTGGAAGCTACACACTTGGTTATTAGTATCGAAGGGGCCTTAGCGATTGCCGCGGCAATTGTAGGCGGCGCATTCGGTATCTATAGAGCGTCTGCTAACGCCCACGCTGAAATCAGATCAATCCTCGCCGCTCATTCGGAGAAGTTCAATACCATAAACGAGCGATTCAATATGATAAACGAGCGATTCAACACCATGAACGAGCGCTTCAACGCCATAGACGAGCGCTTAAACGCTCTGCAAGCGGAGATTAAGCGCGTTGATGACAAGGTGGACAAGCTAGGCGATAGCTAGAGATTTCTCAGCCTCGTGATGCGTTGCGATTGTTTGTCGAAATAAGAACCCACCAGCTTGACCTCGCCGTCCATGATTTCGTCGCTGGCTGCCATGACGATGGCGATGGGGGCGTGTTCGGCTATGGCGGCAAGCGAGGCAAGATCAGATCTTGCAATAAGAAAGCGCGACAGAAAAAGAATGTGCTAGACTAGGCAAAGTTTGGAATACCGGAGGAACAGGGACAATGCAAGCGCAGGACTTTTATGCGCGGATGGATGATTTTGAAAGACGTCTGCAACGGGTCGAAGAACATAAAACGCGCTTCGACCAGATTGACAGGCGCTTCGACCAGATTGACGCTCGCTTCGACCGCATAGACGGCAAGGCGGTCGCGCAGGGGCAGATTTTCGTGGAGCTGCAAGCGGGGCAGCAGCGCATCGAGAGCAAGGTAGACAGAATCCTGAGTCATCTCAGCGTCGATTCCGAGTAGGCGATGAAGGCGCGCGATGAGCGGGGATGCCAATGAAAATCCAACCGCTAGACCTAACCGTGCGCGGCCTCGTCGCCGGCTGCCGCTTACTCTTTGACGAAGCCCATCGGTTTGTAAGGCACGTCCAAATGCTCAATGATGGCGTCCAGCTTCCGAGAGTTCTCTGCGACCATATCAGTCAAGCCCAATAGCGCCGCTTCAAAATCATCCACCTTGTCAAACAGCGCATCCTGGGCGACCCGAACAGTATGAATCTCGTCATTCACACGTTTGAAGCGAATGTCGGTCTCGGCCATCACAGCTTGACTCCTGAATTGTATTCGACTTTATTCAGCATAGCTTGAATCAGTTTTGCCGCCAAACTATTCTCCACCGTCCCTCTGTGCCTCTGTGTCAAAAGTCCATCACCACGACCTCACCGTCAGCGACCTCGTCGCCGGCTATCGCGACGAGGGCGATGGCGGCGTAGTCGGCTACGGCGGGGCGCTGGATATCCGGCCGCCTTCATTGACAATGCGGTCAGAACTGATACACTGTGTAAGATAGACTGGCCCAGGGTTTGCAAGCATGGAAACCTACACCGTTGAAAAAGCTCAAAATAGCCTGAACGAACTGCTTTCGGAGGCGCATAAAGGCAAGACTGTCTTAATCGCCGCGGATAATGGCTGGGCGGTAAAGCTCGTTCCTACCCCGATTCGGGCAAAGAAGCCGCGAAAAGCCGGCAGCGCCCGCGGACAAATATGGATGTCCGACGATTTTGATGACCCCCTCGAAGACTTCGCCGACTATATGGAATGAATTTCCTGCTTGATACGCATGCCTTCCTATGGTTTGTAAACGACCATTTCTCGTTTAGCGCGACAGCGAAAGACATCATTGAGGAACAGCAAAGCCTCGTCTATCTCAGCGCCGCCAGCATCTGGGAGATGGCGATAAAGTCCAGCTTGGAAAAGCTTGCCCTGCCGGCTTCTCTTCAACAGTTTGTCGAAACGCATATCGCCAAGAATGAATTTGGCGTCCTGCAAATTACGGCGGAACAGGCGGAGGAAGTGGCAAAGCTTCCCTTCCCAAAATCAGGACATCGAGATCCCTTCGACCGCATGATCATCGCGCAAGCGATTTGTCATGACTTGACAATCATTACCCGTGATGACGCCTTTCGTGAGTATCCGGTACGCCGCCTCTGGTAGCGTTGCCAAAGAATCAGGCGCCACTTCGTCCAAACTCGCAATTTGTCAAACGAGGTCGCAATGAAAATCCAACAGCTTGACCTCACCGTGCGCGATCTCGTCGCCGGCTACCGCGACGATGGCGCTGGCGGCGTGGTCGGCTATGGCGGGGCGCTGGATATCCGGCCGCCTTATCAGCGCGAGTTCGTCTATGGCGATAAAGAGCGCAAGGCAGTCATCGACTCGATTCTAAGGGGCTATCCGCTGAATGTCATGTATTGGTCGGATCGCGGCGATGGCCGCTTCGAGATTATTGACGGGCAGCAGCGCACAATTTCAATCGCTCAGTATGTAGCTGGCGATTTTTCTATTCCATTCGATGGCACAGCGCAATACTTTCTTAATCTGCCGCGCGACATTCGGAGTCGCATCTTGGATTACGAGCCGCTGGTATATGCGTGCAGCGGGACTGATAGCGAAAGGCTTGCCTGGTTCAAGATCATCAACATTGCGGGTGTGCGGCTGACAGATCAGGAATTACGCAATGCGAATTTCGCGGGACCCTGGGTGACAGACGCAAAGCGGTTCTTCAGTAGGAGTGGCTGCGCCGCCTACGGCAAAGGCAAGGATTATGTTAAGGGTTCACCGATTCGACAAGAATTTCTGGAAACGGCAATCAAGTGGATTAGCGGTGACAAGATAGAAGATTACATGGGCCGGCGCAAAAATCAGAAAAGCGCCGAGGACCTGTGGAAGCGCTTTGAATCTGTGATTGACTGGGTTGAGTCTACATTCCCGAATGAAATTAACTTGCCAATGAAGGGTGTCGATTGGGGAGAGTTGTACAGCGAATTCAAAGACAAGCCTCAAGACGCTGAGGCGATTGCGCAGGAAGCTGAAATACTTGATGATGACGATGATGTAACGAAGAAGTTGGGGATTTACCCTTATATCCTAACGCGCGACGAATCAAAGCTGAGCATTCGCGCATTCAGTAAAGCCATGAAGCGTAAGGTATATCGGAAACAAGACGGCATCTGCGCCATTTGCAAAGCGGAATTCAATATTTCCGAAATGGAAGCTGACCACATCAGGCCTTGGCGGAAAGGCGGCAAGACAGTAGAAGAAAACTGCCAAATGCTCTGCCGAAAGTGCAACCGCGAGAAATCAGCGAAATAATCCTCTGCGCCCTCTGTGTTCCCTCAATTCCTCTGTGGTGAAAAAGGGCGAGCCACCAACTCGCCCCTACAGAAGGCTGGTGTTTGACGGGCGACCTGATAGGTCGCCCCTACAGATTCGCTGTGTATAGACGACTACAACACCGCCCCGCGCTCGACATCCCCGTACTCGGCCACCAGCGCCGCCCAGGCTTCGCCGATCCGCCGGAAGCCTTCGTCGATCGTCTCCCGCTTGTGTATGCCGAAGTTCAGCCGCATGGCATGCTCCCCGCCGGCGCCGATGGTGAAGAGCCCGCCAATCGCGAAGGCGACATCGCGCTGAATGCTGGCGATGAAAGTCTCGGCTGCGCTCGGTCCATCCGCTGGCAGCTCCACCCAGAGGAAGAGCCCGCCGCCCGGCGCGGTCCAGGCGCTGCCCGCGGGCAGATGGCGCTGCGCCGCCGCCAATGCCGCCACCCGCCGCCGCCGCAATTCCAGCCGGTTGCGCTCAAGCTGTTTGGCGAGTACGCCCCGCTCCAGCAGCAGATGGATGGCGCGCTGGTTCAAGCCGGGTGTGGAGATATCAGCCGCCTGCTTCACCCGCGCCAGCCGTTCGTAATAAGGTCCGTCGGCGACCAGGTAGCCGATGCGGATTCCGGGCAGCAGCACCTTGGTGAAGGCGTTCGTATGGATGACGACGCCACTTTCGTCCAGCGCTTTCAAGGGCGGCAGCTCATCGCCGTCATAGCGGAATTCGCGGTAGACCTCGTCTTCGAGGATGGGGATGCCATGCTGGGCGGCGAGGCGCACCAACTGGCGCCGGCGGTGCAGGGGCATCAGGTGGCCCGTCGGGTTTTGGTAGCTGGGCATAACGTAGATCAAGCGCGGGCGCAGGCGCTTGAGCGCGTTCTCCAGCGCGTCGATGCGGATGCCGTCTTCGTCGATCGGCGCCCCGTAGATCGGGATGCGGCGCGTTTGGGCGATATCGATGATGCCGAGGTAGGTTGGGTCGGCGGTTAGCAGGGTCTCGCCGGCGCTCATCAAGGATTGCAGCACCAGGTCAATGGCTTGCTGGGCGCCGCCGGTGATCAGCACATTTTCGATGCGGCAGTCGATGCCGATGGCGCGCACGTAATCGCGCACGGCGCTCCGCAGCGGGGCGTAGCCTTCGGGCGCTTCGTAGCTAAGCGCGTCGGCGCCGTCCCGTTCGATTATATGGTTGATGGCGTCTTGCAAGTAGCGCACGGGGAAGAACTCGCTAGGTGGCGTGCCGCCACTGAAGTCGATGACGCCAGGCCGGCGCGCCAGTCGCATCATCTGTCGGAGGGAGGCGCTGCGCTGGCTCGCTGCGGGAGCGGGCGCCTGGGGCTGGGCGATACTTGCCGCCTCGCGGTCGCGGGCGACGAAGGTGCCGCGGCCGGCTTGGGCGCTGAGGTAGCCGGCCGCTCGGAGTTCAGCGTAAGCGTTGACGACGCTGATGCGGCTGAGGCCGAGCTGGCGCGCGAGCGAGCGACTGGCGGGCAGGCGCGCCCCGGAAGGCAGGTCCCCGTGGTCGATTTGGGCGCGGATCTGCTCGATGATCTGTCGATAGAGCGGCGCTTCGCTTTCGCGCCGGAGGTTGATGTTGAGCCTGGAACCTGGCATCACGATGGCGACCTTGCGCATGTTTGGCATCATCCAATTTTAGCGCCAAATAAAGCCAATAGTAAGTAAATTGCGCCGGATACGGGAGTGGTGAATTTCATTGATAGCGCGACAAACCCCCATCCCCCGGCCCCT
>JAPPFH010000022.1 GCA_028875185.1 Chloroflexota bacterium
AGGGGCCGGGGGATGGGGGTTTGTCGCGCTATCAATGAAATTCACCACTCCCCGCGCCGCATTGTCGTTTACGCGGTGAACTGCCTGTGCTAGAATCGCCTGGTCGCTTTGAGTTTGGGGCGGTGGGCAAGGTGGTTGCGTACTTCATGCGTCTAAAAGGCTCGTTTAGAAATCTGCCGGCTTGGGCGCTCGCGCTCGCGCTGTCAGTTTTGCTGGCGATCGCCCTGATCGGCGCCAACCTGGTTCACGCGAGACTAGCCATTAACAAGACATTCCTCGACGGCAATCCCGGCGATCTCCTCTACATCGCGGTCTTCAACGGCTTCACGGACGAATGGGACTTGTACGAGGGGCAGCAGAGCGCCGCTGTCGTCGATGAGCAGCTTGAGCTACAGGTTAGGTCTGCGCAGACAGCTGCCTGGTCAACCGCTCGTCCGCGCTTTATTGACTTTGATATGACCGTAGCGGTCACCGCAACAGCGGGGCCGATCGACAACGCGATGGGCGTCATCATACACGCGCAAGAGACAGACGAAGGCGCCTGCGATTTGCCGGCGGTAATTCTCTGCGGAATCGATCAGATCATTCCCCTGGCTGGCGCCGCTTTTCGTCAGGTTATAGCTGCGGAAACAGCCGAGAGCCACATCGCATTCTTGATCAGCAGCGACGGCTATTATTCGCTTTGGAAGTCCGAAGCGGGAATGACCAAACTGGCGAGCGCTTGGATTCCATCTCCGCAAATCAAGCAGGGCTTGGGCGCCTCTAATACGATTCGCGCAGTCGCCCACGATGCCGAATATCGCTTCTACATTAATGGGGTTCAAGTATCCCTGTGCTTGCCGGAAGCGACAGGCGCAACCAGCACCTTCGCCGGCGGCGAATGCATAGACGGCGCCATGCGGGAAGTTTATCGCGATTACGCTAATGAGAGCGGGAAGCTTGGCTTGATCGCCCAGTCCACGGCGACCGGAGGCGCTGGCGTCGTCGTCCGCTTCGACAACCTGGTCGTGTTCAGCCCGGCCGATTCAGATCACAGGGATGTCAGACTATGAAGGTGCATCTGCGCATGATCGGCTGCCGTCTGAATCAAAGCGAAATCGAGACGATGGCGCGTCAGTTCAGCGCGCTAGGACACGAGATCGTCGACGAGCCCGCCGAGGCTGATCATTTTGTCATCAATACTTGCGCCGTCACCAACGAAGCGGCAAAGACCAGCCGCAAGTTGATCCGGGATTTCAATCGCGCGAGCCCGGCCGGCGAGACGACGGTGACCGGTTGCTACGCCCAGATTGCGCCGGGCGAAATCTCCGGCTTGCCCGGCGTCCGACGCCTTATCGGCAATGGCGATAAATCGCAGTTGGTCTCGCAAATCACTGGCGAGCGAATAGACATAATTGACATCGAACCGCACAATCGGGACGCGCCCAATTCTCGGACGCGCGCCTTCGTCAAAGCGCAAGACGGCTGCGACAATGCATGCACCTTCTGCGTCACCACCATCGCGCGCGGCGCCGGGCGCAGTCGCTCGATTGCTGAGATTGTGCGCGAGGTCAATACTTTGCGGCGCGCCGGTTATCAAGAAGCGGTACTCACCGGCGTTCATCTGGGCAGTTTCGGCCATGACCACGGTGATCGCGCCGGTCTGAGGCATCTGGTCGAGGCGCTGCTGAGCGATACAGAGATGCCGCGCATCCGCCTGTCGTCGTTGGAACCCTGGGACCTGGCGCCGGAATTCTTCTCGCTATGGCATGACCGCCGCTTATGCCGCCACCTGCATCTTCCTTTGCAAAGCGGTTGTGACGACACGCTGCGGCGGATGCGGCGCAATACGAGCCAGCGCGAGTTCCGCCAGTTGATGCAAGCCGCGCGCGCCGCCATCCCGCAATTGCGCGTCACAAGCGATATCATCGTCGGATTCCCCGGCGAGACGGATGAAGAATTCGACCAATCTGAGCGATTCATCCGCGAGATGGATTTCGGCGGACTGCATGTGTTTCGTTACAGCAGCCGGCCGGGCACGCCAGCCAGCCGCATGCGCCACCAGATTGGGGAGCGCGACAAGAAGGCGCGCAGCCAACGCCTATTGAATCTGTCGTCGCAAATGGAACGGCGCTTTGGCGAAACACTGCGCGGTACGGACAACGACGTGCTCTGGGAGAAAGTGAAGGGCGCGACGCCGGAGGGTTATGTCCTAAGCGGGTACAGCGACAATTACATGCGTGTGCGCGCCGTAGACCGGCGCGACTTAACCAATGTCATCACTACAACAAAACTCGGCGCATATACTGACGGCGAGATTCATGGTACATTGATAGAAAGCGCGCCGGAGAGCGTGTCCTTATTTTGATAGAGATCAGGCATCCGTTTAAGCCGCCAGGCAATCGAAAATCCAAAGCCAGAAGCGCCGCTCGAAACGCGAAAGCCAGACTATGAAAAACCTCAAGCACGAACTGCAAAATGCGCTGAAGATCGCCATGAAGGCGAAAGACCGCGAGCGCCGCGATGCGATTCGCTTGTTGCAGAGCGCGATTAAACAAGCGGAAATAGATGGTCGCTCCGAATTGGACGATGACGCCATCTTGGACATATTACGCCGAGAGGCAAAGAAACGGCGGGAAACCATCAGCGAGTTGGAGCGTGCGGGCCGCAGCGGAGACGCCGACAGCGAGCGCTTCGAACTCGCGGTGACGGAAGCGTTTCTGCCGCGGCAGCTGAGCAGTGACGAGTTGAAACCCATTGTCCAAGGCGCGATTGCCGAGGTCGGCGCCACTTCGCCAAAAGAGATGGGGCAAGTGATGCGAGCGGTCATGCCGAAGGTGCGTGGGCTGGCTGACGGCAAAACGGTCAACGCAATAGTCCGTGAGTTGTTGAGCTAGCGCAGTGTTCCTCCGATTCTCCGACTTGCTCGATGAGCGCTTCAATATCGATTCCCGCAGGACCAAGTCGATTGTTCGCGCTTCAACGACGGTTGTCGCGGCTCTGTCTTTCGCACTCTGCTGCACCTTGATTGTGGCATTCGACGATATATTCCTTGAATTCAACAACATCGCCAATTTGAGGCTCGGTTCGGTGCCGACCGATGACATCATCGCGCGCGAAGAAAGGTCCTTCGTCAGCGAGATTCTTACCGAGCAAGAGCGAAACAATGTCTTGAGCCATGTCCCGCCGGTCTTCTATCCGCCTGATCCTAACGTCGCCCGGCAACAGAGAGAATTGACGGAGAAAGTCCTCACGTATATCGATAATGTTCGCAGCGACTCTTACGCGACCCTGGAGCGCCAAATCGCCGATATCAAAGCGATAACATCGCTCCAGCTCAATGAAAACGAAGAGGCGATCGTCGCTATCTTGCAGTTGCCGGACGACAGTTGGCTGCAAGTGCGCAGCGAAATCATCTCAGTTTTGGAGCGGGTCATGCGCGAGGAGATTCGCTCCGCGGATTTGAAAAAGGCGCGCGAGCAATTGCCGACCCAGGTCAGCCTGCGTCTAACACCGCAGGAGGGTCAGATTGTCACATTGGTCGCGGCTGACGTCATCAGGGCGAATACTTTCGAAAACCCGGAACAGACGGCAATTGATCGTGTGGAGGCGCTGAACCAGGTTGATGCCCAGCAGCGGCAATTCATCGCCGGTCAGACGGTGGCGCCGGCCAACCAGCCTATCGACAGACTGTCGCTTGAAGCGCTGCAAGAGCTTGGTTTGCTTGCGCGGACGGGCAGCCGGGGCGCAGGGATCCTGCGCGCGCTCTTGGCCAGCGCCATGATAACGGCATTGTTCGGACTGTATATCGGACGATTTGAAGCGCATCTCATTTCTCAGAGCAGAAAAGACTTGCTTTTAATCGCCGTCCTTTTTCTTGTCGCCTTGGCTGCAATGCGCATGTTCGGCATCGCAAACATCTATTTGATGCCGGCGGCGGCGCTGGGCATCGTTTATGTCGCCATCGGCGCGCCGAATCTTGCAATCATTGGCGCGTTCGGCTTTGCGTTCTTGAGCGGGCTGTTGAGCCGGGGACCATCGCTTGACATCGCCACTCTAATTGCGGCGGGCAATATTGCCGCCATTCTCACGCTTCGCAATGCGGGCCGCCTGAACAACTATTTCGTTTCGGGCTTATTCGTCGGCTTGGCGAATGCGGCGGTCGTGGCGATTTTTGCGTTGCAGCACGGCTTTGACGGACGCGACGCCACAAGCCTGGCGCAGGCGTTTTTCAGTGGCGTCTTGATTGTGCCGACAACATCCTTCGGAATCATGTATGCGCTGACCGTGGCTTTGAACCTGGCGACGCCCTTCAAATTAATGGATCTGAGCCAGCCCAGCAAACCGCTGTTGCAGCGCCTGCTGCGAGAAGCGCCCGGAACTTACCAGCATTCGCTGCAAGTAGCCAACTTGGCGGAGCAAGCGGCGGAAGCGATCGGCGCGGAAACGCAGATGACGCATGTCGCCGCGCTTTACCATGACATCGGAAAAATGAGCAACCCGTTTTTCTTCACCGAAAACCAGCAGCACATTCACAATCCGCACGATGCGCTGGATGATCCCTATCGAAGCGCCGATATTATCATCAGCCATGCGACTGAAGGCGATCAGATAGCCAAAAAATACAATTTGCCTAATCGCATTCGGGAATTCATCCGCGAACATCACGGCACCACGCGAGTCTTCGTCTTTTACCAGCAGGCGCTCGCCAACGCGGACGATGAAGATAGCGTTGATCCAGCGGATTTCTCGTATCCCGGTCCCATTCCACAGAGCCGCGAAACGGCGATCCTGATGATGGCCGACAGCTGTGAATCGGCAATCAGGGCGGTCAAGCCGCAGAACAACCAGGATATCGCCGATCTTGTCCACGGGATCATTGAGGGCAAACGCAACAACGGCCAATTGGACGACTCCATGCTGACGCTAAAAGACCTCCGTCAAATTGAAGCCACCTTCATTGATGTGTTCCGCGGGCTGTTTCATCCACGGATAGATTATGCCAAAGCGGTCCAAGCCCCCAGCGCGCCGCAGCCCGAGCCGGAAAATGGAAATGGGACGCGCGGCAACCGACTTGAAAAAGAACGCGACGCAGCAGCGGAGCGGCAGGCGATCATGCGCGATGACGCGGAACGTGACGGGGCCGGCGCGATGTTTGACGGCGGGATAGCCGACGCCGCCGATTCGGATTCGAGCGAGCCTGCGCCAACGGCGCCGAAGGCCCAGCCGACGCCGAACGAAAGAGCCGCAATCCTTATGGAAGACGACGAACCACTGTTCGAGGTCCCGCCGCTGCCAAAACGCAACGGTCGCAAATCGCCGCAAGCATCGATAAAGGGCACGAGCGCGGAGGAAATGGACGCGTCATCTTGAGTGAGGGCATCAACCTGCTAAACCGATGCGGCCGCCCTATTGATGCGGATCGACTAAGAGGCGCGGCGCGAGCGGCGCTGGACGGCAACCCTGAATACGAGCGCAGCACTCTCAGCGTAGTGCTTACCGATTCCACGACCATCCGCGCCATGAACAAGCAATATGCGCAAGTCGACGCGCCAACCGATGTGCTATCATTCCCTGCGGAAGCTTTGGCGCAAGACTCCGAGACCTGTGGCTCGTATCTTGGCGACATAGTCATCGCCCATGACTACGCCTCCGACCAGGCGCAAGCGACCGGGGCGGGCCTAGGTGATGCGCTCTGTTTGCTGGCGATTCACGGTACGCTGCATCTGATGGGATACGATCACGATTCGCCAGCAGCCCGCGAAAGCATGTGGGTGGCGCAAGACCTTGCCCTGCGCGCCTCGAATATCGACAAAGCAATTGTCAATCGGTACGGGAATATTGAAGAAGGCCGGGCGCCTAACGAGCCAGACGGCTAAAACAATGATGCCTGATCCGGCGCGCTACAGCGCAGCCACAAGCCCGGATCGCATCGCCAGCTTTCGTTTTGCCGTGGCAGGCTGCAAATATATGCTGCGCCACCAGAAAAACGTACGCATTATTCTGGCGGCAACCCTTATTGTATGCGCCTTCGCCTTTTGGCTTGGAATCACTAAAGAGCAATGGGCGATTCTAATCCTCAGCATCGGGGGCGTTTGGGTCGCGGAATTCTTTAATGCAGCTATTGAAGCGGTCGTCAACCTGTCGACATCCCAAATCCACCCCATGGCGCGGGTGGCTAAAGATGTCGCCGCGGCCGCCGTTCTCATCACGGCGCTCCTCGCTGTCTTAATCGGCTTGCTCCTGTTTGGAGCGCCGCTTCTCAGCCAGTTGAATGCGATTGCCGCCTCCATTTGACGCTGATGCCGCGCCCGGGGGTGGTGAATGTGTTGATATATCCCTCGTTTCCCCCACCCTAAATCCCTCCCCGAACGCCAGTGTCTACGCGGCGCAAATGAGGGAGGGACTTCAAAAGCCCGTAATTCCTTGAATAACTCCCCTTCCCTCCTTGTGGGTTGCGCGTAGACACTGCACTTCGGCAAGGGGCCGGGGGATGGGGGTTTGTCTCGGTATCAACACATTCACCACTCCCATGCCGCGCCCTGTTAGTCGAAAAAATTGTCTTGTGATACGATAAGGTTGCGTCATGCGATCGTTAGATGTTGAGTGTCGGAATGTCGAATTTCCGCGGTTCCGCTCCAGAGAAATCGGCGCCCGGGCGCGGTCTCCGATCAATACTGGCGCGCATTGCTGGGCTGTTTACAGCGTTTGCGAATGCCCGGAAAGGAAATGCCACTGGCGCCGGATCGAGCGGGCATCTTGTTCCACAGCGAGCCCAGCGTCTGTCGACGCTGCTCGCGCCGCGCAACCGCAAGAAACTTGGCGCCGGCGTCCTGATCGTGGTTGGCGCTGTCGTCGCCTCGCTCGCATTACGCAGGCCGGCAACCGTATCGCTTGACAATGCCATCTGGCTGGATCGAACGTGGACATTCGGCGAACTCGATAGCGGTCGAATGCGCGAATTAACCGATCGCTTGATCGCGAATCAGATTGGAACCGCCTATGTCTACGCGAGCTCGCTCGGCATCGACAGGCGCTGGGCGGGTGGACCACAGGGCCAGGGCAGCTTTATGGAATCGCGTCAGGTGGTCGCCGACTTCGTCCGATCATTTAAGAGCCAGCACGATAAACTGCGCGCCTTTGGCTGGATCGAGATTTGGACGCATCTGGACAATGTCGATGGCTATCGGCTCGACGATACCAGCCTGCACAGCAATATTGCCGACTTCAGCCGCCTGCTGACGACGCAACTCGGATTCGACGGCGTGCTGCTTGATGTAAAACCGATGTTCAGCGACAACAATGATCTGATACGTTTGATTCAACGCGTTCGCAGGGCAGTCGGTTATGAAGTTCCGATTGCCGTCGCCGCCACCGCCGATCTGACGCCGCAAGCGCTTCGACAGCAGAATATCGAATCTATTGCGCCGGGAACCATGTGGTCGCCAAATTTCAAAAGGCGAGTGATCGTTGCCGCCGACGAGGTCATTTTGCTGATGTACCAAAGTTACCGTCAGGCGACGCTCGATTATGTCAATTGGGTTGCCTATCATGTCGAGGCTTATATCGACGAATTGGACACATCGACTAGAATAGTCGTCAGCATCCCCAATTACGGTGGCGCCAGCGCCGCCAGCTCTGCGCACAATCCAGCGATAGAAACTCTGAAAAACGCACTGGATGGCGTCACCGAGGGGCTGCGGCAGCTAGACGAAGGCGAAGGCTCTATGCTATCCGGAATCGCGATTTTCTCCGATGGAATGCTCAGCCAATCGGATTGGGATGTATTCCGCGACATGTGGCTGCAGCGGTAGCCGCCGCTGAATATGCCTGCAATCATCAAACGTCTTACCAAACTGGGAACAGTCGCCGTAGACTCCGACGCGCGCAGTCTGCAAGAAGCGGCAGCGCTTGAGCCGCGCGCCGGCGTTTATACCGTCAGCAACACCTACCGCCGCACCAAGACATTACTGCTTGACGCGCATCTGGACCGTTTGGATGATTCGGCGCGCCGCCAAGGCTTCGCTTTGGGCTTTGATCGAAAGCTGTTGCGGCAGGCGCTGCGCAAGATGATCATGGAGTCGGGGTATAGCGACGCGCGCTTTCGCCTGTCTGTTTCGGCGCAAGCCCCCGATGAAGCGCTGATGTCAATCGAACCATTCCAGGCGCCAGCCTCCGAGTGGATTCAAGCGGGCGTTCGCTGCATGACTTCCAACCTGGCGCGCCACAATCCGGCGGCGAAATCCAGCGATTGGATGCATCGGCGACGCGCGCTTGAGGCGGCAAGACCAGCGGGCATATTTGAAACGTTTCTCTTGGATCGGTCGGGCCGCCTATTGGAGGGCGCCTCTAGCAACATATACGTCATACTGGATGCCGAGCTGCGTACAGCGGCCAGCGGCATATTGGCTGGCGTCTCGCGAATGATCCTGCTTGCAGTCTGCGAGAAGATCGTTCCGCTTCGCTTGGAAGCGCCAAACATCGCCGACATCGCTCGGTTCAAAGAAGTGTTCCTTACAAGCAGCAGCCGCGGTCTTGTCCCGGTGGTCGAACTTGATGGCGAAGCAATCGGCGATGGATGCGTCGGCAAGACCACATTGGCGCTGCACAGCGCCTATCAAGCCTGGGTAGAAGCGCATCTGGAAGAACTATGACGCAGATGCTGCGCAAGGCCTGGAGAGCGCTGGAGATCATGGGCGCAGCGCGCGACTTGGCGATTGAAACGCGCCGATTCAGTTGGGACGCGCCCGCGGGCAGGACCTTCTTTCTTCAAGCTGAACACGCCGATATCCGGCTGACAACGCACGAACAAGAAACGATTTTTGCCAAAATTGAGCTGCGAGCTGGCTTCGGCTGGCAACTGGTCACCGATCATGATGAAGCGGGGGTCTACATCATCGCGCGGCGCAAAGCGCTTATTGGCAACGTTGCGCGCGCCCGCTTCGACATCAGGTTACCGGCCGATCTGCATGTATCGCTAAAGCTGGAGCATTGCCAGGTTTGCCTTGTTAACGTCAATGCCGCGCTAGACTTGCCGCCTTTCTCGTAAAATCTAGACAAGACGCCGGCGCTATTCTGGGAGTGGTGAATTTCATTGATAGCGCGACAAACCCCCATCCCCCGGCCCCTTG
>JAPPFH010000136.1 GCA_028875185.1 Chloroflexota bacterium
GCTTGTCCGCTATTGGGTGATTGACCCGCAATTCTACCCCCCATCCCCCGGCCCCATACCCCACAAGGAGGGAAGGGGAGCCGAGAAACTCAAAATTCTCGCGGAAAAGCCCCTCCCTCTTTATGGGGGAGGGGTTTGGGGTGGGGGTTAGCACGCGTACATTGCTCGGATAATCTTGCAAAAGAACATTAGCGGACAAGCCCTACAAATTGGCAATTGGCGGATCAGAATAGCGGGATGCCGGCGATGCGCGCCCGAACGCGATATAGCGTGGTGATGCCTGTTAGGTAGATGCCGCGCAGGTCTTCATCGCCGAATGTGAAATTGGTTACCTGCATCGGCGTGCGCAGGCGGCCAAGAAAGGCGCCATCGGCGGCGAAGACGTGCAAACCGCCGGCGGCGCAGCAATAGACATTCCCGTCGCTGTCGGTCTTCATGCCGTCAGGCCCGCCCGGACCATCGCCGCCGGTTTTGGCGAAGACGCGCCCATTGCTCAGCGAACCGTCAGCTTCGATCTCAAAGACGCGAATGAGGCTCTCGGGCGTGTCGTTGATATAGAGGAGCGATTCGTCAGGTGAAAAGCACAAGCCGTTGGGACGATTGAAGTCCGCGACAAGCAGGGTCAAGGTATTGTCGCCGGGATCGAGGCGGTAGACACCGTTGAAATTCAAATGTGGTTCGCGCGGGATGCCGACTTTGGCTTCGCGTCCATAGGGCGGGTCGGTGAAGTAGATCGCGCCATCGCTTTTGACCACGATGTCGTTGGGGCTATTGAGTTCATTGCCTTGATAGCGCGACGCGAGCACGGTCATGGTCTCATCGTCGTCCATACGCGTGACGCGGCTGCTGGCGTGGTGGCAGCTGAGGAGGCGGCCCTGCCGATCGTAAGTATTGCCGTTGGCCATGTGGCTGTTGTCGCGATAACCGCATAAACCGGTAGATTCAGACCATTGCAGGGTGGCGTTGCCTTTTATGTCACTGAATCGCAGATGCTTGTCGTGGGGATGCCAGGCTGGTCCTTCGAGGAATCGGTGACCGGATGAGACTGTTTGCAGCTCGGCATTCTCGTCGAATATCTCAAGCAAGCGCCTGTCGTGAACATCAAGTTGTATTGGCGGCATCAGTCTCCCTCACTGCTTGCGCTTGCGCTTCTGCGGCTTGAGCGTCTTGGCGAAAGCGTAACTTTGTTCAAGGTAGGGCAGCAAGCGCTGGCTGTCTTCGAGCAGCTGATCGGGCACGGCGACATATTCTTTCATAACCGTGCCGTAAGTCTCCAGCAGCCCGCAGTCGAATTGGGCGATGAAAGCTGCGCGCTCCGCCAAGCCCAGCCGCAACCCCAGCACTCCCGCTTTGGTCAATTGGCTGAACATATTGCCCTGATATGAGGTGTAGGGCAGCTTGAGCCCGCCTTTGAGGTCTATTTCGGGGTGCAAGTCGAGCAGCCGCTTGTATAATTCCAGCTTGTCCGCGGGCGCTTGATTTCTGGATTCGCTCATGAGCAGTTCGTTAATATGGCGTCTCGGCGTCCGTATACTGCTACGAAAATGATCAAGAATCAATAGCTTGTCGAGGGTGGGCGAGGCAAACTCTTGGTAGGCTCAAGCGCTCTCCGCTGACGATGAGGGCGCAATACCGCCTGCGACCGCATGGGGGCGCTAATGAAAATCTACGATCTTGCAGTGATCGGCAAGGGACTCATCGGCAGCGCGGCGCTGCGACATCTGACCGTGAATTGCCCGGACTTGGATGTATGTGTTGTCGGACCGGACGAGCCGCCTGACCGCAAGGCGCATGAGGGCGTCTTCGCCAGCCACTACGACCAAGGACGGATCACGCGGGTGCTGGATCCAAGCCCGCTTTGGGGCGCGCTGGCGCTAGAATCGATCGCGCGGTATCCGCTAATCGAATCGGCGAGTGGTGTACAGTTTCATCATCGCGCCGGCTGCTTGCGCGCGACCGATATCCCCGAGCGCATAAAAGAGATTGACGCCTGCGCCGCGACATTCGCGCCGCCGCATCAACGGCTGGACGCGCTGGGCTGCAAACGCGCCTATCCCTTTCTGTCGTTCTCCGATGACTTCGTCGCCTGGGACGAAGGGGGCGAAGCCGGGTATATCAATCCGCGTCAGTTGATCGAAGCGCAGTTGATTGCGGCTAAGACGCGGGGCGCGTCCATCATCCGCGAGATTGTGAGCGCGGTATCGGCAAGCGATGACGGCATCGAGATTAGGACGCGCGCGGGGCGCCGAATTCGCGCGCGGCGGGCGCTAATCACGGCTGGCGGATACACGAATACCTTGCTCGAACGGAAGCTGGCGCTTGAAACCAAGTCGCATACGATTCTATTGGCGGAAGCGCCGCCTGACGAGATTGAGCGCTTGCGCCGGATGCCGGCGATCATCAGTTCCTTCGACAATCCGGAAGTCCAATCGCTGTATATGCTGCCGCCGGCGCTATATCCCGACGGCAAGACCTACATCAAACTGGGCGGGAGCGGCTTGGACGAGCGCTATATGGACGCGGCTGAGGACGACCGCGCGCTGATCCCCTGGTTCCAGAGCGATGGCAGCGCGGCCATTGCAGCGCAACTGAAGGAGGCGCTGCATCGGATGATCGCGGCATTGAAAGTGACTTCGTATCGAACCGTTCCCTGCCTGATCACAAACTCGGCGCATGGCAATCCCTACATCGATTCGCTGGCTGATGATCGGCTCTATGTGGCGACAGCGGGCAATGGCTATGCTGCGAAATCGTCGGACGAAATCGGGCGGATTGGCGCCATGCTCTGCGCCACCGGCGAATGGCGTAGCAATCTCGAGCAAGGCGCGTTTCGCGCGGTCTATGTTGGCGGCAGATTAAAGTAAGCGCGGGCGCCGCTATTCAGCGCCAGGCTGATGATCCAACGGTGCCTCGGGAGCATTTTTTCCGGCAAGGCGCCGCATTTGAAAAAGCGGACATCTTGGGACTCATCGTCGTTGACGCGCGGTGTTTCGACATTTACCGGGCGGCAGCGAAATACAGTAGTCACGGTCGCCAGCCGGTCGCCATTGGGGTAGGTCACATTGTATTCCGCGCCCGAGAGCACGGCGACAATCGCTACCGGCAGAATGTCGATGCCAGTCTCTTCGCGCACTTCTCGGATGGCGCATTGCGCGACGGTCTCGCCCGGTTCGACGCCGCCGCTCGGTGGCGCCCAGGTGTCGGTGTCGCGGCGGAGTTGGAGCAGGACGTCGTCGCGCTCGTTGATGACGACGGCGGTTACGCCGGGCACGAGCAAGAGCTCATTGCCGATCTTGGCTCGGATATTCTTGATGTATGCCGAAATCGGCACGTGGCTTGCACCCCATCCCCCAGCCCCTTCCCGAAGGTCAATGTCTACGTGACACATTGAATTACTGAGGACAGGACAGGTTAAGTCTAATCGAGAATTTATGGCCCAAGTTTGATTTCGAAAGCATCTATCTTGGCGAAAACTGTAGGGGCGACTCGGTGAGTCGCCCGAAAAAGCCCTAGAAATTGTAGAATCGGGACGATATTTTGCTCGCTGAAACCTGTCCTTTCCTCAGCTATGAATTAGGGACGGGGAGTTTTCCCAGCGGGCTTGTCGAATTTCCCGACTAATCTGTACCGACGGAGACGGTGAGATCGACGGCGTCTTTAAGTGTGTTGGCGACGATGCAGGCGCGTTCCGACATGAGGACCAGCTTCTCGAATTCAGCGCGGTCGGCGTAGGCGGATTTCACCACCATGTCGATGGAGGCGAAACGGGCGGGCCCCTCAGCCAATTCGCCGCTGACCTCGATGGCGATGTCGTCTATGTCCAGATCGCGCGCGCGGATAGCGGCGAGCAGATTGCTGTTGAAGCAGCCGCCAAGAGAGGCAAGCAGCAATTCGCCGCCCATGGCGCCTTTGTCGCGCCCGCCTTTGGCTTCGGGGCGGTCAATGTCGATGGCGTGATTGCGGATTTGCGCGGCGGTGGTGGCGTCGTTGACCTGACTGAGGTTTACGGAGATTGTTGGCATGAGCTGCTCCTTCTAATTGGGCGGGCGATCTGATGGTTCGCCCAAACGGTTTTATGGTTCGGTTGGCGAGACAAGGGTCTCGTAGGGACCCGCCGACACTGACCCGCCGCTCGCCCCGCCAGTTCCTATTTGTGGATAGCTTAACCTTTCACAGCGCCCATGGTAAAGCCTTGCACCAGGCTGTCAAGGAAGAGGTTGTAAGCCAAGCCGACGGGTATGGCGATGATCAAGGCGGCGGCCAGCAGCGGCTGCCAGAAATAGACATCGCCCAGGATTAGCTCGGTTGGCACGCCGACGCTTAGCGTGCGCTGGCTGGTATCGGCGATGAAGACTAAGCCGTATATGAATTCGTGCAAGGTCAGCGTGAATGTGAAGACGATGGTGGAGATAATGCCGGGCAAAGACAAGGGCAGAACGACGCGCAGGAAGGCTTCAACGCGGTTGTAGCCATCCACCAGAGCCGCTTCCTCCAGTTCCGGCGGCACCGCTTTGAAGAAGCCACTGAGCAGCCACATGCTGAAGGGCACGGTGAATGAGGGGTAGACGACGATCAGCGACATCGGATCGTCCTTCAAGCCCAGCAGAACAACGATGCGGAACATGGGGATGAAGAGCAGAGTGGGCGGCACCAGATAAACCAAGAACATGAGGATGGCGGCGCGCTCGCCCCAGCGGCCCGTCAAACGGGCGAGGGCGTAGGCGGCGGGCAGCGAAAGAACCAGGGTGATGATGACGACGGCGATGCCGACGACCACCGAATTACGGATGAACTCAAGGTAGGCGGTGTTGTTGAAGAGGGCGTCCAGATGTTCAAGCGTTGGGTCTTGGCGGAATACGAAGGGCTGGGGACGGCGATAGAGATCGCCATCGGTCTTGAAGGTGTGCATGAACATGATGAGGAAAGGCGCGGCGGCGAAGAAGCAGAAGGTCAAGACGAGCAGATAAAAGGGACTGCGCCGCAGGATATACGCTAGTTCGTCGCGAGTGGCGCCATATTTGTGGATGCGCCAGACGATGCGCAGCCCGACCAGCGCCAAGAGGCATGCCACCAGCAGCGACCAGAAATTGTGCAGAATCCAGGCGAGCAATGCCATCACTGCACCTCGGCACGGCTGGCGGTACGCAGCATGAAGATGGCCATCGCCAGCAGCAGCGGAAAGGCGAAGAGCGAAATCGCCGCCCCTTGCGCCAGGTTGCCGCCTTCGATACCGACTTGGAAGGAGTACAACCCCAACACGCGCGTGTAGTCTACGGGCCCGCCGCGGGTCAGCACATAGACGACGGTCATATCGCCGAACATGGTGATCATGCTGAAAAGCAGGGCGATGACCATGATGGGCAGTATCAGCGGCAGCTTGATTTGCAGCAGGGCGCGCATGAAGCGAGCGCCATCGACTTCAGCCTGGTCGAGGATGTCGGTTGGAATCGAAGATAAACCAGCCATCAGGATCACCGTCGCCAGCGGGGTCATGCGCCAGACTTGCACGAAGATGACGCTGATCTGCGACAGATCGGGCGTCGCAAGCCAGAAGAGATTGCGGTTGTTGCTGAGGATGCCGTCGGGACCCAGGAAGCCGGTCTGCAGCAGGAGATAGTCGATTGGGCTGTATTTGGTATCGAGCATCCAGAGCCAGCCGATCATCGCCAGCGAGACCGGCGTCGCCCAGGGCAAGATGAAGATGAAGCGGGCGAACCATTTGCCGGTGAAGTCCTGGGTGAAGATGATGGCGAGGATGTTGGCGAAGATCAGAATAAAGACCTGCGAAATCAGAGTGAAGCGGATCGTGGTTTCAAAAACCTGGCGGAAGACATCGTTCTCCCAGACCGCCATATAATTCTGCAACCCGACGAAGTTGAGATCGGTATCGCCGACGGTGACATCGGAGAAGCCGAAGGCGATCGCCAATAGAAAGGGAAAGCCTACCAGCAGCAGAATGTAGAGCAGCGCCGGCGTCAAAAACAGTATGCCAACGACCCGTCGGTTATCGAAGGGGAACGCGGGAAGCGCGCGGCGAGACATTAGAGCGCCCGCGCCAGGTTCTGCTGCTCAATGCGGCGGCCGTTGACCGCGTCAAAGTATTTGATGTCGCTGTTGTGGACGGCGAATTCGTAGTCGCCCTCAATATCTAGCGAGACGCGCACATTGGATGGCACTTTGGCGAGGGTCAGTTTGTCCTCGTGCCCGTGAACGTAGCCGTAGACGAGACGATCGGAGCCGAGATATTCGACGCGTTTGACATAATACTGCAATATGCGCGCGTTATCCGGATTGTCGTTCAGCGTTTTGGGCAGGAAATGCTCCGGGCGGAAGCCGAAACGAAAGCCATCCGAGCTGAGGATATTCATGCTGGGCGAGCCGAGAAAGGTGGCGACGAATTCGTTGGCCGGGTCGTCATAGATGTGCTGCGGACTGCCGATTTGCTGGATCTTGCCCTCGGACATGACGACGATGCGATCGCCCAGGCCCATCGCTTCAATCTGATCGTGAGTGACAAATACCGCGGTGATATCAGATGAGCGCTGAAAGTCTTTAAGTTCGTCGCGGGCGTTGGCGCGCAGCTTGGCATCAAGATTGGAAAGCGGCTCATCAAGCAGCAGCACGGCCGGCTTGGTGACCATGGCGCGGGCGATGGCGACGCGCTGGCGCTGGCCGCCGGAGAGCTGGCGCGGCCGGCGATCCAGCAGCATATCGATCTCCAGCAGGCGGGCGGTGTTCTCTACCTTTTCCCGAATGGCGCGCTTGTCGAACTTCAACTCGCGGCGCTGCGCCCGCAGCGGGAAAGCGATGTTGTTGAAGACATTCATATGCGGGTAAAGGGCATAGCTTTGGAAGACCATGGAGACGCCTCGTTTGCGCGGAGGCAAGTCGGTAACGTCTTCGCCGCCGATATGGATTTTGCCCGCAGTGGGCTTCTCCAAACCGGCGATCATGCGCATCAGCGTCGTTTTGCCGCAGCCCGATGGTCCCAGGATGACGAGGAACTCGCCTTGCTCGATAGCGAGGTCAACGCCATCGACGGCGCGCACGGCGTCGAAGTATTTTCTGAGACCAGTAACTTGGACGATGGACATGGCGCAAATGAACCCCCACCCCGGCCCCTACCTCAGCACGCTAGGGAAGGGAGGCTACGTAGTCATAGATGGCTTTAAGGACAAAATCTGGCTGGTTTAAGACCTGCGAATTCGAAAATCTTAGCACACACAACCCTAATGATTCCAAGAAACTCTGTCTTTCCGCGTCATATTCTGCTTGGCCCGGCATATCGTGGCTGGCTCCATCTATTTCAATGACCAGTTTAGCCTTGTTGCAGTAGAAGTCGACTATGAAGGGTCCGATGGCGTGCTGCCTTCGGAAGCGAAAGCCCTGGACTTGCTTCTTGCGGATGCGCTGCCACAACTTGTCTTCGGCCAGTGTTGGGTTTGAACGCATGGAACGAGCGCGTTCCTTTATTTCTCCGTAGATGACGAGCTCGGTATTCGTGTTTGGCTTGCGCACGTCGTCCATTTCCACACCCCATCCCCCGGCCCCTTCCCCAGCAAGCTAGGGAAGGGGAGACTTGGTACAAGATTAGCAGGAAATCCAAGATAGGATTCAATGGTTGACTGGCCAACCCACTTGGTTCGCTCCGCGTAGCTCCCCCTTCCTCAGTTTACTGGGGAAGGGGGTTGGGGGGATGGGGTAGGCAGATAGCGTAAGCGGCTACATCCCGCCGCCGACCATGCCGCGGGCGCGCCACTCGTTGAATATCTCTTCGACGCGTTCATGCGCTTGGGCGACCGCTTCTTCCGCGCTCAGCTCGCCCAGGGCGACTTTCGCCGTCATGTTGGGAATCACGCTCTCGGCGAAGACTTGGCTGATCGCCGGGTTGGTTACGCCCGGGAAACCGAGGTGGACCGACCAGTCGTTGACGGTCTTCAGCACTTCAAACTTGTTAGGCGGCATCGAACCCCAGGGATCCTCTTCCAGCCAGCCGTCCAGCTCGGGTACAGTGCTGGCGTAACAAGGGAAGTTGTAGAGCTCGCTGTGATAAGTGGAGTCGCTGTAGTTGGCGGTGTGATCGAGGATGAACTGCTTGGCGGCGGCCAACTCATCGCCCTCGACGTATTCGGGAATGACGTAGATCTGCCAGACGTGTGATGAAGCCCAGGCGCCGGCGGGACCGGCAAGCGCGCTGGTGAAGCCGATGTTGGCGGCGGCCGCTTCGTCGATCTTCTGCAGACTGCGATAGGCGGAATTGGAGTTGAGGATGTAGCTGAGCTCGCCGGCGATCAAGCCCTGGTTGTTGCTGGCCGCGGTCCAGCCGAAGACCTCATCGGTCATGGCTTCATTCTGCAGTTGCGCCAGGTATTTCACGGCGGCAATGGTCTCTTCGCTATTGAGCACGACATTTTCGTTCTCGTCCTGGACGCTGCCGCCGAAGCTCCAAATGGCGGCGCGGTTGGCCATGCGGCTGTCGAGCTCGGGGCTCATGCCGATGCCCACCGGGATGCCGGTGGACTCGAAGATGGCGCGTCCGCCTTCGAGCAGATCGTCCCAAGTCTTGGGCCCCTCGGGGTAGCCGGCGTCGGTCCAAAGGGCGATGTCATAATCGCCGGGATCGGGGACATAGCCATGGGTGTAGGCGTAATAGGTATCGACGACCGGCAGGTAGGAAGCGGCTTGGCAGGTGCTGGCGCGCTCGCCATGGGCTTCGGCCGCGGCCGCGTTGATATCGCCGAGGTCGTGCAGACCGTCAATGAAGGCGGCGGGCGAGAATAGCACCTCGACGATGGTATGACCGTCGCCGGCGTCAATCTCGGCGGCGAGCGTGGAAAACAACTCGGTGAAATTGACGTGATCGACTGTTACGCCGACGCCGTTGGCTTCGCCCCATTCGGCGGCGTAAACATCAAACCATTCGTCATAACGAGGCACGAAATGGCTCCATTGCAGCAGGCTGATTTCGGCGCCGTCGGCGTAGTCGCCTTGGGCGGCAGCGCCGATGCTGAGCGCCGCGAATATACTGAGCACAATGAGTAGATGTATAGTCTTGGATTATAATGGCACTGTATCCAAGGAGCAAAAGGAAGCATTAT
>JAPPFH010000119.1 GCA_028875185.1 Chloroflexota bacterium
AACTTTCATACTGAGCCGCACCACCTCACTACAGAACCTAACAGCTAGGGAAGGGGAGATCTTAGAAAAGAGATTCTTTTGCACAACTAGCTTTCACTTACTTCTGCTGAATGGGAAGGCAAAATGGCGACAATTGAAGAGCAAGTCGAAGTGTTGATGTCGGGCGCGGCTTATGGCGACGCGGCCACGCGCGACAATATGCGCAAGGAATTGCGCGCGCGTTTGGCTGAATGCGAGCGCGAAAGGCGGCCCCTGCGCGTGTATTGCGGCTATGATCCACGCACATCGGATTTGCATTTGGGGCACACGATCACGATGCGCAAGCTGCGGCAGTTCCAGGATTTCGGCCATGATGTGACATTTTTGGTGGGCACGTTCACCAGTTTGATCGGCGACCCGTCCGACAAGGAGTCGGCTCGTGATCAGTTGACGATGCGGAATGTCGAAGACAATGCGCGCACTTATGCCGAGCAAGCCTTCAAGATTCTGGATGAAGGCAGGACGCGCGTCCGCCGCAACGATGAGTGGCTGGCGCCGCTGGATTTCGCCGATATCATCCGCTTGGCGAGTCATTTCACGGTGCAGCAGTTTATGGCGCGCGAGAATTTCGCCAAGCGCGTCGAAGAGGAAAAAGCGATATACCTGCATGAGTTCTTTTACGCGCTGATGCAGGCTTATGACGCGGTGGCGCAGGAAGCGGATGTGCAGGTCGGCGGGCAGGACCAGCTATTCAATATCTTGGTCGCCGGGCGGAAATTGCAGACCGGCTTGGGCCAGAAGCCGCAGATCGCCATCATCATGGGCGAGAGCTTGCCGGGCACCGATGGCGAGATCAAGATGTCCAAGAGTTTGGGCAATCATATCCCCTTGCTATCCGAGCCTTGGGATATGTTCGGCAAAGTGATGAGCCTGCCGGATAAGGCGATGGGCGCGTATCACAAGCTGATCCTTGGCTGGACGCCGGCGCGAGTTAATGCGCTGGAAACGGAACTGCGCTCGGGCGAGGCGCATCCCAACGAGGTTAAGATGCAGCTGGCGCGCGAAATCGTGGGCATCTTCCACAGCCCAAATGATGCGGCCGCCGCTCAAGCGCGCTGGGATGAGGTCTTCCGCGGCGGGGCGGGCGTGCCAGATGATATTGAAGAAGCGGCGCTGCAAGGCGAAGAGGAAATCCGCGATATCCTCTTGCGGCTCAATATGGTGGGCAGCCGTGGTGAAGCCCGCCGTTTGATCCAGCAGAATGGCGTCCGGCTGAATGACGCCAAAGTGGAAAGCCTTCAGGCGACGGTCTCGCTGGAAATGCTGCCGGCGGTGCTGCAAGTGGGCAAGCGCCAGTTTGTGCGGCTGGTGCGCGCGAACGGCGACGGTGGCGAGCAGCCAATTGCTTAACGCAAGCGAATACACGATTGACGAGTTGATCTGCGTTTGCGTCTCGCGGCAGGTGCGCGATGGCGATGTTTGGGCGCAGGGCATAAACACGCCCTTGGTGGCCGCTGGCTTGATTTTGGGAAAGCTGCGCCACGCGCCGCGCGCCCGTTTCACGTCGGCGATTGGTCAGGCGCTGGTGCAAGATTGGGGTCCGCTTGGGATTTCGCACATTGAGAATCTTTGGGTGGGTGCGGGGTTGATCCACTTGGGATTCGCCGCCGGCGCCGCGGAGATCTTGCCCAAGTTTCAGCCCAAGGAATTTTTCCGACCGGCGCAAGTTGATCGGCGAGGCAATACCAATAACATCGCCTTTGGGGTGGATTATCACAAGCCGCGGATGCGATTGCCCGGCAGCGGCGGCATCCCCGATGTCACGCCAAATTATGATCACGCTTACCTGTACGTGCCGCGCCACTCGCGGCTGACATTCGCCAGCAAGATTGATTTCATCAGCGGGTTGGGACACGCAACCCAACGAAAGCGAGGCGGCGGACCGCGCTATCTGATTAGCGATCTGGGTCAGTTTGACTGGCAGGGGGGCAGGATGCGCCTCACCAGCATCCATCCGGGCGTGGAGTTAGAGCGCATTCGGCGCAAGACCGGTTTCGAGCTAGATGTCGCCGCTGATCTATCGGAGACGCCTCCGCCCAATGAAGAGGACTTGAGTTTATTGCGCGACAAGATTGACCCCCTGAATACGCGGAAGCTGGAAACACTAGGCGGGGCGGCGCGCAAGGAATTGCTGCGCGAAATCTTGCGGCGCGAAAAGGTGAATCAGCTTGGGGAGGCTGCCGAGCGCCATTCGCCGATGCCGCGAAAGCGATCGGAACCCGAGGCCAAATAGTTCAATTGAATGCCCTCGATCTGATCGCTGACGACGAATGTATATAGCGGATAGTAAAGCGGAATGGCAATTGCGCTCTCGGCAAAGGCGGCTTGAAGCCCCAGCAGAAGCGTGGCGCGGCGGTCGGGGTAGATTTCGCGGCGCGCCCCCTCGATGAGTTCGGCGATTTCAGGATCGGCCGCGGCGCCGTAATTCCGCCCGCTTCCATGTTGCGCTGGATGCCAAAAGCGGTAAAGATCAAAATCGCTAGCGGCTGGCAGCG
This sequence comes from Chloroflexota bacterium, assembly GCA_028875185.1. GTDB lineage: Bacteria > Chloroflexota > Anaerolineae > Aggregatilineales > Phototrophicaceae > UBA6055. The sequence goes on from JAPPFH010000119.1 coordinate 2,535, forward strand.
CGATAATCGCGGTCTGAAAACGCCCGGTTGACAGGCGGTTTGCAAGGTCGTCCGCGTTGGCGGAATCAATCTGCGCAGCAAAACCGAGTTGTCCCCAGTGATTTGCAACTTCATCAGCGAAATTACGCAAGGCGGGCGCGTCTTCAATGAGCAGGCTTAGGAGCGTCTCCGTGTCGCCATTGTCATCGGCGTCAGCAGCGGCGTCTTCTTCGCTGGCGCTCGCGGGGAAGATGCCAGTCGCGCTCAAGAGCGCGCGCGCCTGCTCCAGGTCTTGGCTGTGCCAGAAGGCATGGGGCAGGTAAATTGAAGAGCCAGGCGTATAGGGACTGTCGGCGTAGGTGACATCGGCGCCAAAATGTTTATGGACCAGCTTTGGCAGATCCAGGCTGAGCGCGAGCGCCTGACGAACACGCCGTTCGGCGACACGCGCGTCATTCCAATTATAGATGAGCATGGTGATTGCCGGCGCCGCTTGCGTATAGACTTGCCCGTTAGGCAGATCGAGCAGCCGGCCGCGCGGCGCGACATTGGCGAGCGCGTTGACCGCGCCGGAAGCGTAGGCAGCCAAAGCCGATTCAGAATCCGGATACAAGTGAAAGCTCAAGCGGGCGAGCGCGTATCGTCCCGGCGATTCCGGGCGTTCAAGGTAGACGGGCGCGCGAGCAAGGTCAACTGCGCTGACGGCTTTCCGCGCCCCCAGCCGCAGCCCGGCGAGCTGATACGGTCCCGTCCCAATCGGCGAGAGATTGAAGGGGTGCTGCGCCAGTTGCGACATCGTCGTGCCGCGCAGCGCATGCTCCGGCAGAATGCCGATCGTCAGCAGATACGGGAAGCTGCTCTGCGGCTGCGCCAGGCGGAATCGCAGCAGATGATCATTGAGCTTCTGTGTCTCGACCGTGGCAAAGAACTCGCCAAATGGTGAGATGCTGGCGTAGGCGGGATCGCTGAGCAGGGACATGGTGTAAGCGACATCATCGGCGCCGAAGGGCCTGCCGTCATGCCAGCGCGCGTCTTGGCGCAGCCGGACCACATACTCAATGCCATCGGATGATATGACGAGCTGCTCCGCCAGCCGCGGCACAACTTCGCCATATTGGTTGGTGGCGAAGAGCCCCTCAAATATCAGACTGGATATGTCGCGGTCGACTGGATTCAAATGGGCAAATAGCGGATTCAAACGTTGAACGCTGCCGACGATGCCTTCGCGGTAGGGCGCTGCTGGCGCGCGGGAGACGCCGGCGGCAGGCTCCGCGGCGTCGGTATCGTCCTCTGCCGGAGGCGGCGCTTGGGTCGCCACAGGCGAGGCCGCCGGGGCTGCGACAAAGGTTTGCGTGGGCGCGGCCCGCTGCAACTGATTGGTCTGCCGGTTTATTCGGAATACCGCTCCGGCGATGAATAGAACCAGAGCAATGAGCAAAGCGATCAATTGCCAGCGGCAGCCGCGAAACATAGTGCGCTCATCAGATACCTGCAATGCGCACTTAGTTTAACAGAAGGCCGGCGGATATTCGATTGTGGTCAGAATCTGGAGTGGTGAATTTCATTGATAGCGAGACAAACCCCCATCCCCCGGCCCCTTGCCCCCACAAGGAGGGAAGGGGAGTTATTCAAGGAATTACGGGCTTTTGAAGTCCCTCCCTCATTTTGGGGGAGGGATTTAGGGTGGGGGAAACGAGGTATATTTCAACACATTCACCACTCCCTAGCCCGGGGTCGCCACTGCGAACAAGGCGATGCCGAGAAAGGCGATCGATAGAAAGATCGTGATGCGGAAAAGCGTCTTTTCCAAACCGCGGCGGGTGCGCGCGATGCCACCGCCAGCGTCGCCGCCCAATAGGCTGCCAAGCGCGCCGCCTTTGACCTGCAGCAAAATCAAGACAATCAACACGATTGATAAAACGATAGACGTGATTTGCAGAGCCGCCGCCATCTCCACGCTCCCCGCGAAATTTCGAGCAATCAACAGGCGAAGTATATCATCAGGCAAGGGCTTTGGCTAGCGCGAGATGACCGACTGGACCCTGCCGATAATGCTTGTACGCATCCCGATTTATTCAGTCGCGCCGGGATTCGAGATAGCCAATTGCGGAGGCCAGCTGCGGGTCCGCTTTTTCATCGCCGGCTGTGTCGGGATTCCACTCGACGATGATATCGGGCTTTATTCCCTGCTGATGGATCCAGTTTCCCGTCGGCGTCAACCAATGCCGCGCGGTGAGGCGCAAACAGCCTTCATTTGAGAGCTCCGTCAGATTTTGCACGGTGCCTTTGCCGAATGTCGTCTCGCCAATGACAGTAACGACGCCATGGTCTTGCATGGCGCCGGCGAAGACTTCGGCGGCGCTCGCGCTGGATTCGTTGACGAGAACCACAATCGGCACGCTGATTTCGGCGTATCCGCCGCTGGCGCGGGTGACTTCCTCGCTCTGATCGCGCGCGACTTGCCGCAGCAGGATGCCGTCTTCGATAAAAGCGCTGCCGATTTCGATGGCGCTGGCCAAGGTGCCGCCCGGGTTGTTGCGAATGTCGAATATCAGCCCGTTGGTATTGGCGATATCGACCGCGTCCAAGGCTTCGTCAAGTTGGGAGCGCGAGAGATCGTGGAAATCGAGCATGGTGATATGGGCGATGTTTTCGCCGACGATTTCGTAGCTAACGTTAGGCGTTCTGAAGGTGTCGCGCATGATTTCAAAGGTGATGAACCCAGCGCCGCGTTTGAAGACGATGGTGACCGTCGTGCCGCGCGCTCCCGGCACTAGCGCCGACAGCTCTGTCTGCGAAAAGCCTGATACGCTTCTGCCGTCAACTTCGTGAAAGACATCGCCTGGCCGCACGCCGGCCGCTTCCGCCGGCGCGCCTGGTATGACGTTGACGACTTCAATCAATCCAGTCTCTTCATTAGTCTTGCTGGTTACGCCGATGCCAGTAAATTCGCCGGAGAAATTTCGGCTCTGCGGGCAAAGGTCGGGGCTAAGGTATCCGCTATGCGTATCTTCGAGCGCGTCGACCATGCCTTTGATGGCGCCGTCAACCAGCGTATCGGCCTCGACCGACTCGATATAGCGCGAATTGATGATGGCGAAAGCCTCGAGGACGGGCTCGAGCGTCTCATCATTTTTGACGGGCGAAGCGCGCCAATGCCCGTCGGTGATGGAGCGCGCCAAGTTGCCGGCGGCGAATCCGAATACAAAAACGGCTAGCGCAACCAGCGCCGATTTCGGAATCCGCGAGCGCCAGCGGTACGCGCGCAACGGTTTCATCGCAGGTCTCTATACAGTGCGGAAGTCCCCATACCGATATAGTATAAGCGAGTATCGCTTCCCCGCGAAACGCGACATGATTGGCATTAGGATTTGCGCGTTAAAAGTCTAAGCTTTCGCCGAAGCCCCATAGAAGGGGAGCATAATACGCGGATTAGATATGAGAATCACGGCACATACTGGGTTCGACAGGCGCTATTGAGTACAAAATTGATTCCAGACGGCGGATGCCAATCAAGCCATGCGGTCAGCGGCTGAGGATGGGGCGGAAGGCAAGCGGCAAGTGAGGCGGATCGACGGGGCGGCAATCAATGGCTGAGATATTTGCGCCGTTAGAAGAGGCGGCGGCGGCGGTGAGAGACGGCGGCACTTTGGCTTTGGGCGGGATGACGCTTTATCGGCGCCCTATCGGCTTTGTAAAGGCGCTTCTGGCCAGGGGGCGCCCGCCGAAGGATCTTACACTGCTCAGTTTTACCGGCGGGTTGGAATCGGATCTATTGGTCGGCGCTGGCTGCGTTACGCGAGTGCGCTCAGCTTATTTCGGTCTGGAAGCTTTTGGCTTGGCGCCAATGTTCACGCAGTTCGTTCAATCGCAGCGAATTGAGGTGGTTGAAGAGACGGAAGCCAGCATCGTAATGGGAATTCGCGCTCAGATCGCGCAAGTGGGTTATTTGCCGTCGAAAGCCTGGTTGGGCACGGACTTGCCATCATTGCGCCCGGATGTAAAGACCGTGAAGGATCCTTACACTGGCGACGCGTTGCTGGCGTTTCCAGCGATCCCGGTTGATGTAGCGGTAATCCACGGCTTGGCTGGCGACCGCGAGGGCAATGTGATGATCAACAATAATCTGGGCATTGATATGGAGCTCGTCTATGTTGCGGATACGGTGATCGCGACGGTTGAACGGATTGTTGATCGCTTGGAGCGGTCAACGGACGGCGTGATCATTCCCCATCCCGGCTGCGACATAGTGGTGGAACTGCCCGGAGGGGCGGCGCCGACCAGCTGTTATCCGCTGTATCCACTGGCGGGCGAAGAAATTCTCAAATATACAGAAGCTTGCAATGCCGGTCGCTTTGCGCAGTACCTGGCGCGCATTGCGCAGCTTTGAAGGCAATATATTGCGGCGCGCGCATTTACACAGTACAATTGTCAGTGACGACAAAATGTCGAGACTTGGGGAGCTCGCGCAAGCGGGCTGAGAGGGCGTGGAATTCATGCCGACCCACACACCTGATCCAGGTAATGCTGGCGTAGGGATGTCTGAAGCACCCTTGTTTTAGCCACCCCTGTTCACACCCCGTCAGGGGTGGCTGCTGTTTGCGCGGAATCCAGCGATCCAGGTCTCAGGCAATTGCGAATGCGGCGCAGGCAAGATCTGCGCGCATGTCGCAGTCGGTTGATTGTCCAAATGAGACGAAGGAAGAAAGTCATGATTCCGCGCGCAATCTCAGTAATGCTGTTGATCTTTGCCGCTGTCTTCGCCGCGTCGGCTCAAGAAGAGAATAGGCTTGTGCTGCTGACGCACGACAGCTTTGCCATGACTGAAGATGTGCTGGCAGCCTTCGAGGCGCATACTGGCGTATCGCTGGAAATCTTGCGCTCTGGCGATGCGGGCCAGATGGTCAACCAGGCGATTTTGAGCAAGAACAATCCGCTCGGCGATCTGCTCTATGGTGTGGACAGCACTTTTCTGAGTCGGGCGCTGGAGGCGGAGATATTCGCGTCCTATGAGTCGCCGGTGATTGCGCGCGTAGGCGAAGCGTTCATCCCCGACGACAGCTTCCGCGTGACGCCGATCAATTACGGCGATGTCTGCCTCAATTACGACATCGCTTATTTCGAGGCGCGCGAACTGGCGCTGCCGGCGAGCCTGAGCGATCTATCGAAAGAAGAATATCGGGGATTGCTGGTGGCGGAGAATCCGGCGACCTCTTCGCCCGGGCTGGCTTTTCTGTTGGCGACAGTCGCTGAATTCGGCGTCGATGGCGACTACACCTATCTGGATTATTGGCAAGATTTGGAGGCGAACGACCTGCTGGTGGTTGATGGCTGGACCGACGCCTATTACGGTGAGTTCATGGTGACGGGCCGCGACTCGGGTTCGCGCCCGATGGTCGTCAGCTACGCGAGCAGCCCGCCGGCGGAGGTTTACTACAGTGAAGATCCGGAGGCCGGCGCGATCACAGGCGCCATCGTTGGCGACAATATGTGCTACCGGCAGATTGAGTACGTCGGCATCCTCGCTGGCGCGGCCAACGAAGAGGCGGCGCGGCAATTCGTCGACTTCATGCTGAGCCCGCCTTTCCAGGAAGAGTTGCCGCTGAATATGTTTGTATTCCCGGTGCGGGACGATGTCATGCTGCCGGAAGTTTTCGCCGAGTACGCTTCGATTCCTGAGAATCCGGCAAATGTGGACGCGGCCGAGATTGAGGCGAACCGCGAAGAGTGGATCCAAGCCTGGATGGAGGTCATGCTGCGTTGATGCAGCGCGCGCGCTGTTTGCGGGGCATCCTATATTTTGCGCCCTTGGCTTTTCTCGGCGTTTTCTATGTCTATCCGCTGCTGTCGATCTTTGATGTCAGCTTGCGTCCGGCTGGCCTGCTCGATCTGTCGTCCTTCGTCCGCTTGCTATCAAGCGATTACTACATCGGCACGCTGCTATTCACCATATATCAAGCGGCGCTGTCGACGGCTGTCACGCTGCTGCTAGCGACGCCTTGCGCCTTCGCGCTCGCGCGTTATCAGTTTCGCGGCAAGACGATGCTGCTTTCGCTGGCGACGCTGCCATTCGTCTTGCCGACGGTGGTGGTGGCGCTGGCCTTCGCCACCCTGCTTGGGGCAAACGGTTTGCTGAACGATGCGCTGCGTACGCTTTTTACGCTGGATTACGAGCCGATCCAGCTTGAGCGCACACTGGCGATGATCATCATCGCGCATGTGTTTTACAACTTCGCCGTCGCGCTGCGCATCATCACCGGTTATTGGTCGGCTGTGGGTTTCAGCGTCGAAGAGGCGGCGCGCTGCCTGGGCGCGGACGAGTTGGCGCTCTGGCGCGAGATTCGACTGCCGCTGCTGCGCCCGGCGCTGCTTTCCGCCGGCGTATTGGTATTCATCTTTTCGTTCACTAGCTTCGGCGTGATTCTGATTCTGGGCGGCATTCGCTTCGCGACGCTGGAAGTGCAGATTTATTATCAGGCGGTCAGTATGTTCAATTTGCCTCTGGCGGCTGCGCTGTCGCTGGTGCAAATACTGAGCATGCTGGCGATGATGATCATCTACACATCAACGCAGAAGCGGCTGCAGCTCGCGATCGCCAGCGCCAAGTCCGTGGCGAAGCGGGCGAGAACGCTGCGAGAGCGCCTTGGCTTGGGGATTTGCGCCGCCTTGATATCGATCCTCTTGTTTGCGCCTCTGGTGGCGCTGGCGCTGCGTTCGGTCGTGGTCGCAGGTCAGTTGGATTTCGCCAACTATGCCAGCCTGGCGGAGAAATCGCGCGGGTCTTTGCTGTTCATCGCGCCGCTTGACGCCGTATTCAATTCGCTGCGGTTCGCCCTGATTGCCATGACCATCGCTCTGTGCCTGGGCTTGATTGCGTCATATATGATCGAAGGGCGCGGACCGCTGTCTCGGATATGGGATCCGCTATTCATGCTGCCGCTGGCGACGAGCGCGGTAACCTTGGGCTTCGGCTTCATCATCGCATTGGACGAGCCGCCGCTGAATTTGCGGGCGTCTTGGCTGATCATTCCGATCTCTCATACATTGGTGGCGCTTCCCTTTGTGATCCGCAGCGTATTGCCCAGCTTGCGGACGATCCCCCGGTCGCTAAGGGAGGCGGCGCAGACGCTCGGCGCCACGCCGGTCGATTCGCTGCTGACCATCGACCTGCCCTTGCTTGGGCGGGGCATCGCGGTTGGCGCCACCTTTGCTTTTACCGTCAGCATGGGCGAGTTTGGGGCGTCGCTATTCGTCGCCCAGCGCGAGTCGGTGACGATACCGGTGGTCATCTACCGGTTGCTCGGCGATCCGGGCATGGCCTCTTATCGGCAGGCGCTGGCGATGAGCGTTGTGTTGATGCTCGTTTGCGCTTGCGCGTTCGTGGTTATCGAGCGGCTGCGAATCGCCGGGGTCGGCGAATTCTGATGCTGCAAGTTGTGAACGTTTCTCACGCGTATGGCGATATCGCGTCGCTTCGGCATGTGTCCCTCGAAGTTGAGCCTGGCGAGATTGATTGTCTGCTCGGTCCCAGCGGCTGCGGCAAGACGACGCTGCTGCGGATCATCGCCGGTCTGGAGACTGAATACGATGGAATCGTCCGCATCAATGGCGAAGACATTCGAGCGACTCCGGCGCACAAGCGCGGATTCGGCTTAATGTTTCAAGACTTTGCCTTGTTCCCACATCTATCAGTCGCGGGAAATATCGCATACGGCTTGAAGCGGCGCGGTTTGGGGCGCGGGGAAATAAGGGAAAGCGTTCAGTCGTTGCTGCGGCGCGTTGGCTTGAATAACTTGGACGAGCGCGATGTGGCCTCGCTCTCGGGCGGCCAAAAGCAGCGCGTGGCGCTCGCGCGCAGCTTGGCGCCCAACCCGCGTCTGTTGATGCTAGATGAGCCGCTCGGTTCGCTTGACGCCCAGCTGCGCGATCAGCTGGCGCTGGAACTGCGCCGGATAATCAAAGACGCGGGCTTGAGCGCGATTTACGTCACGCATGATCACCGTGAGGCATATGCCGTCGCCGATCGCATCGCGGTGATGGATATCGGCGGCGTTCGTCAGCTCGATAAGCCTTTCCAGCTTTATCGACAGCCAGCGAGCGCTTATGTCGCGCGCTTCCTGGGATTGACCAATGTATATTCAGCCGGAGACAGTCGATTGGAGCGCCTGCTCGACCAGTTGGGCAAAGGCAATTTGCTCAATGCCGCCTGGATATTGATCCATCCTGCGGGCATAAGCTTTGGCGCGGGCGCTGCGAAGGATGCGCTTGAGTTAACGGCCACGCTAGAAGACGCCGTTTTCCGCGGGGAGCACTACCAGCTGACCGCCGTGACCGGTTCCGAGTTGCGCTTGTCGTTCACGGCGCGTGACCTGCCCAGCAAGATTGGCGACGCGATCCGGGTCTCGGTCTCGCCGGACGCAATCTTACCGCTGCCCGATTAGCGGCTGAAGTCCCTATGCCGCCGCTGGCGTGGTCGTTATAATGAAGGGGCAGTCGCGCTAGATATGTAGCAGAAAGTGCAGTGTATGCCGCGGGCATTGTTCAGTGTGTCAAGCAAGCAAGGCATCGTCGGTTTTGCCAATGAGTTGGTGAGGCTTGGCTGGGAGATTGTCGCCAGCGGCGGCACGGGCCAGACTTTGACTGATGCTGGCATAGCGGTGACCAAAGTCGAGCGCGTCACCGGGCAAGGCGAGATGCTCGGCGGGCGGGTCAAGACATTGCATCCGGCGATCCACAGCGGCATCCTGGCGCGCGATACGACGGAAGACTTTGATGAATTAGCCGCCAATGGCATCGCGCCAATAAGCCTGGTGGTCTGCAATTTATATCCCTTCAACGAAACGATTCGCGATCCGGACGCGAGCGTCGAAGAAGCCATCGAGCGGATTGACATCGGCGGTGTAACGATGCTGCGCGCGGCGGCGAAAAATTTCTCCCGCGTTACCGTACTCTGCGATCCGCTTGATTATTCGAGTGTACTGGTCGCGCTGAAGACCGAAGGCAATACAAGTTTGGCGCAGCGCCGCGATTTGGCGGTCAAGGCTTTTGAGCAGAGCCGCGACTATGACGAGGCGATACACGCTTACCTCTGCGAATCGGATGTGGTCGAGGCGCCCGACCGCGACATGCCTGAGGGAATTTCGATCGGTGTCCAGCGCAGCCATGAGCTGCGATATGGCGAGAATCCGCATCAAGCGGCGGCGTATTATACGCGCAATGACGAAGACGCGCCCCTCGGCGCCGATCAATTGGCGGGGAGGCAGTTATCGTATAACAATATTTTGGATCTCGACGCCGCCTGGCGGTCAGTCAGCGGCTTTGACGAGCCGACTGTTGTCATCGTCAAGCACTTGAACCCGACGGGTATTGCGAGCGCGGAAAGCGTCACGGAGGCGTTTCCGCTGGCGCTGGAATCGGACGCGAAATCGGCATTTGGCGGCATCATCGCAGCCAATAGAATGGTGGATTCTGATTTTGTGGCGGCGCTGGGTTCAATATTTGTCGAGGCGATCATAGCGCCCGGTTATGGCTATGATGTTGTCCAGCAGCTGCAGACGAGCCGCAAGAATTGCCGCGTATTGCAGATGGCGCAACCGTTTAGTGGAGGCGGCTTCGAGTTCCGCAGCGTGATGGCGGGCTTATTGATGCAACGGTTGGACCTGGGCGATCCGCCACAAGCGCGTATGAGAAGCGTGACACGGCGTTCGCCGAATGATGCCGAGATGGAATCGCTCGTATTTGCCTGGAAAGCGGTTCAGCATGTGAAATCCAATGCCATAGTCTTGGCGCGCGGCCGGCGCACGGTGGGCATAGGCGGCGGTTTGCCCAGCCGGGTGGATGCAGCCGAACTGGCGATCAAGAAGGCGGCGAGCGAAGCCACCAATGCGGCGATGGCTTCCGATGCCTTCTTTCCCTTTCCCGATAGCATTGAATTCGCGGCGAGAGCGGGCGTTACCTGCGTCATACAGCCCGGCGGTTCCATTCGCGACGCGCAAGTGATCGAAGCGGCGGACTACCACGATATGGCGATGATACTGACTGGCGCGCGTCACTTCCGCCACTAGGCGAAGGTCATGCGCGGTCTTGCTCGGGCTCAGGAGATTCAGCCGGTCCGCGTCTTCCAAGGATGGGCAGTTCGCCACTTTCCCACGCCACCAGGAGCGGCACGGCAGTGAAGATTGAGGAGTAGGTCCCAGACAGCAGCCCGATGAACAGAATGGCGATGAATTGCTTTACCGTTTCGCCGCCGAAGAGCAAGATAGCGATCATGATGAAGAAGGCATTCAATTGGGTGGCTAGCGAGCGGTGGATCGTCTCCCAGATGCTGCGGTTGACGATTGTTTCGTAGGGCTCGCCCAGATGCTTGGGAATGTTCTCGCGGATGCGGTCGAAGACGACGATTGAGTCTTGAACCGAGAAGCCAACGACGGTCAAGACAGCGGTCAAGAATAGCGCGTCAATCTCCCAGCCCAGCAGCAAACCGAAAAGCGACATCACGCCCATGACCACCAGGATGTCATGAATCATTGCCGCGATAGCGCAGACGCCATAGCGGATCGCGTTAGGCACTTGGCGGAAGGCGATCACAATGAAGCCGGTGATCACCAGCGCGCCGACCGCAACCGCCGCCAGCGCCGATCGCGTGACCTCCTGACCGATCGTGGCGGAAACGGTCTCGACGCGGAAGCTGCCGCGATTAACCGGCGCCGTCTCGGACAAGCGCGCGAGGATGTCTTCAGTTACGCTGACGTCGTGGAAACCGGCGCGAACCGACCAGCGGAAATCGTCTGGATTGCCGATTTGCTGGATGATCACGTTGTCGTCCCCGATGGTGTTGAAGACGCCGCGGATGCCGTCTTCGCTGGCGCCGCCCTCATCGAATTTCAATTCGTAGATGCTGCCGCCGAGGAAATCAATGCTGAGCCGGAAGGGCGCGCCGGTCGTAATCGTTGAATAAATCATGATGACGAGACCGGGAACGATGACCAAAGCCGACAGGATGAAGAACCAACGCCGCTTTTGTACGATATTAAACATGGCTCTTCATCCTCAGGCGCCCAGGATCGCGCGGTTGTTTTCGATAGGACCGCGGAAGAGGCTGACGAGCAAGTACAGGAACGCGCGCGTGACGATAACGGCTGTGAACAGATTCAGCACCAAGCCGATAGCCAGCGTCACGGCGAAACCGGCGACGATGCTGGCGCCGGGCGTCTGCCCGAACATGAAGAGAATCCCGCAGATGATGATGGTGGACAGGTTGGAATCGCGGATGGAGGTCCAGGCGCGGTCGAAGCCGGCTTTGAGCGCGGCATCCAGCGGCAGGCCCGCGCGCAATTCTTCTTTGATGCGCTCGAAGATGAGAATATTGCCATCGACAGCCGTGCCAATGGAAATCAGAAAACCGGTGATGGCCGGCAAGGTCAGCGTCACCGGCAGCAGCTTGAATACCGCGATGTTGAGAAAGATGAAAACGATCAGCGCCAGATCGGCGGCTAGACCGGGCAAGCGATAATAGATAAGCATGAAGGCCAAGACGACGATGACGCCGATGACGCCCGCTTGCACGCTCAGCCGCACCGATTCTTGGCCGAGCGTGGCGCCGACCTCTTGGGTGCTTTCGATGCGCAGTGGAATCGGCAAGGCGCCGGATCGCAATTGCAGCGCCAGAGTGGTGGCTTCTTCTTCGGTAAATTGGCCGGTTATCACGCCGCCGGAAGACAATTGCGCTTGGATTATGGGCGCCGAAAGCACCTCGCCATCCAAGACGATCGCCATTGGCTCGCCGATGCGGTCCCGTGTAAAGCCGCCGAATATGTCCTGAAAATCTTCCTTGACTTCAAAATTGATCATCCATTCGGGGCTGCCCGTGCCCTGCGGCGGCGAGAGCACGGCGCTGGCCGCCTGCAAGCCGGCGCCGGTCATCACGGTGCGGAAGGGCAGACCGGTAATCGGGTGCGCCCGGCGGAGCGCCAGAGGGTCACTCTCGCCTTCAGCCAATGCGACATTTTGACGCAGCGCGACCTGCTCATCAGTAACGATTTCTCGCCCGACTAGGTCGACGACTTGATTACGCAAGCCGCCAAAGTCAACGAATTCCAGCAGCGCGGTCCGCTGAATCGTCGCCACTGCTTGAGCGGGGTCGCGCACGCCGGGCAACTCGACAAGGATGCGGTCACGGCCTTGCACCTGCACCGTTGCCTCGGTCAATCCCAAGGCGTTGACTCGGCGGGCGACATTGTTGGCGGTTTCGCCGAGATCTTCCAGCGAAAAGTTTTCGATTGAGGTATCGGCCTGCAGCAAGACACGCAATCCGCCAACAAGGTCCAGCCCCAAGCTCTGCGTGATATTCAGAACAAACTCCGCTTGGCCATCGCCGTTGGCGTCAATCACGAGGTTTTCGCTGCACTTAAGACTGCTCGTATCGTCCGCTTTGGCGCAGGCTTCAGTCTGCACGCCTTTGAATTCGGGCGGCGTCGCGACCCAAATGCAAAATACGCTAAGCGCTATGATGAAGATTAGCCAGCGCGCATGGCTGCTCATATTAGGCGCCTTCCCTGGGTTGATGCACCATTCAGCTTGCAGTTTGCTCGCCGGGCTGCGTCTTCATGCCGAGCTTGGCATTGTATGCGACTTCGCTGGGATTATAAACTTGCTGCAGCGCCGCCGTCAGCAGTTTGATGTGGACGCCGTCCGCAATCTCGACCTGCGAGACGCCTTGGTCGACATCGATATCAATGATCTTTCCGATGATGCCGCCATAGGTGACGACCTCATCGCCGATGTGCAAGGACCGCACCAGCTTCTGCTTATGCTGGAAGGCGCGCTGCTTCGGGAAGATGACCAGCGCCCAATAGCCGCCGAGGACTAAGGCTAGGATAGCGAATACTAAAACGAACTCCGGCATATCGATTAATCCGTCATACGCAAAACGCCTGCATTATATTAGCGACGCCCGTCCTAAACCAGTCCCGTTCGCTTGCTTGACCAATCTTGAATTCAAATCTAAAATACAAGTTGCAGTCGTCGGGCGATAGTTGAGGTGAATCAAACTATGAGCATCACGCTTCAGAGAATTAGTTTGTTAATAGCCCTCGCGTTTGCAGTCTGCTCCCTAGCGGTGTTTCCGGCCGCGGCCGATGATGTGATCCTGAGCAACAACAGTGGGAGCGCAGACGCCGTCTTCTTTATCAAGGGCGAGCCCTCCCTCGTCATGAATGGCTTTGATTTGACGCCGGTCGGCGTGCAATTGCCAACTACCCTAGTTGCGGTTGGCATTTCCGTAAGCGAGCCGGTGCCAGGGAGTTACGCGCGGCTGGCGGTTTATCAAGACGCCAACGGCGGTTCCCCGGTCGATGCGACAATTCTCCACCAACAATACGTATCGCTCGGGCAAATCGGCGTCAATCGCATCGTGCTGGACCAGCCGCTGCTCATCACCGAGCCGGTGATTTGGGTGGGCTTCTATCTTCCGGTAGATTTTCGCTTTCATGCGGACCGTTCCGGTTCCTCGGTCTTGACCTATTGGGCTTGGACCCCTGGCGGCAGTTTTGATTTAGCCTCGCTTGCCAGCGCCGAAGTGCTTGGTCCCGGAGACGGAAGCGCGCCAGTCGAAATCGCGATGGATGGCATCGCCCGCATCACCGCTGAACTAAGAACGCCAGATTATAATGCGATCGCCGCCGCTTTTCCCTTGACGGAACAATTGCCGGCAGGCGCGGAGCAAGACATATCTGCGTTGCAGGCATACGAAGGCTGTGACCTTCTTTTGCACGATCCGTCCGACCTCAACGTCAATACGGCGCTGTCCTTTCCGCTGTTTTGCCGGGTGGCGGACGCGTTTGAGGCGCCCAACCAAACGTACGATCCGCCGGGCCAGAATCTTGCAATTGATCGAGCGGGTCCCTTGTACAAGCTGTCCACACTATTGAGCCCGGAACAGATAACGCCAGGACTAGCGAGTCAATTGCCGGTCCGCGTTACCCACTGTATGCGCGTCCCGCCGACAGATATTGATCGGGCGGTGATTGCCGAGGTGCGCGAGCACGAAGCAAGGAGCGAGCGCTGGTACATGTTGCCGACGGTGCGCATCCAAGATGTAGTCTGCGCTGAAGTGTCGGTGGCGCACTACCTGTCTTACTTTGTTGCGCGCGCCCCAGAGTCGGCGCCGAATGTGAACCTGGTTGTGGGTTGGTCGCAGGTGGAGCCGCATCCGCTGCAGTGCGGGATAAAAACCATGGTTTACGCGCCGATTGTAAATACGGGCCAGAGCTGGTTTAGTACGACTTCCGGAACAGTCTCGGTGGCTCTTGAAGACTTTAGTGTTAACACCGGCATATCGAACGCCAGGTATGTCCTTCAAGTGAGTACGGATCATTTCGGTCCGGGCGATCGTCGGTTGTACCCGCTCGGTCCAATTATCGTTGATAAAGATGTGAATCAATTGCATCGCTTGGAGGTGCGCGTAGATGAAGCCAATAAGGTCCCTGAGGAATTCGAGGCTGATAATATCTGGTTCACTGAATACGTGCTCGCGCCCTTCGGCGAAGACGAAGACGATTGCGCCGATTCGGAGGAAATTGCGGAGATGGAGCGGCTCGAATATGAGGCTTTGCTCCAGCGGGAGGCGGCTTGGCAGCAATGGGTGGAATACTGGACGGAAACCGGATTTGATTATGACCTTGACGGCACCACCGAATTCATCAATGTCCGCGACGCGCTTGGTAGAAAGTTAGAAAGACTATGCAAGGACACGGATTCCGTATGTAAATTTATGGACGTGGAGGATGCGGATCCCGCTGAAATTCGATTCCAAATAAGGCGGAGTGGCGTGTAAATGGCGCTCGCGCAGGCGGCTGAAAACATACAGCCGGTCACGCGAGGCTTACCGAGGGCTTGAAACGGAAGACGACATGCGCGTAATTACCAATAAGAAGCTGGCCCGGCGCAACAAGAAGATCACCAATTACTTGTTCTTCGGGACCTTTGGCGCGTTGATTCTTGGCTTTGTCTTGATCAACGCCTCCTTGTTCACCGGCGATACGCCCGGCAATTTGACCTTGATCGCGCAATCGGCTGTATTGCCGGTGCTGCTGATATTGACGGTTATATCGGTGCGTATGACCAATATGTGGGCGCGGGCGCCGCGGCCCGAGACAGCGATAGAGAATGGTTTGAAGGGGCTGAGCAATAAGAGTGTCTTATACAATTATTATCATTTTCCGGCTCGTCACGTCTTAATCTGTCCGCAAGGCGTATTCGCAATTGCCACGCGCTGGCACGATCAAGCATTTACATTTAGAGACGGGAAGTTTTACAGCCGGCGAAATATCATCAGCAAGTTCTTTTCGCTCATTCGATTTGACGGCGTGGGCAAACCGCTTCGCGATGCGGAGTTCGCCCGCGACCAGGTCCAGCGGGCTATCGACGAGATTGACCCTGAGATTCGGGTGCAGCCGCTGATCGTGTTCGTGGATCCGTCTTCGGAGCTGCACTTTGAGAGCGAGCCGGAGACGCCAGTGCTTTATGCCGATCCCAAGAAGAGCCCGAATCTGAAAGAATACATGCGCGATGCCAAGCGGCTGCTGGATAGTAGCGCTGGCGACTCAAAGAGAAAAAACGCCAGCCTGATGCCCTTAAGCGATGAGCAGATTGACGCGTTCGAAGAGGCGACTATCTGAGCGCGGATGTCTTCGCTGCGTCTTAATTTTCCAATCATTCTGCTGCTACTGCTTGGATTCGGATTGCGCGTCCACGATCTGGAGGCGGCGCCTCTGCGCGGCGACGAGGCATTTAGCGCTCTCTACTGGTCGGATGTTTCCTTAACTTATTCCCTAAGCCAGATCGCGCCAATCGATCCGCATCCGCCGCTAGCATTCGCTTTGTTTCGCATCTGGGCGGTGATTCTCGGCGGCATCGACTCAGTATTTTCTCTGCGATTCATAAGCGTCATCGGCAATACGCTTGGCATAGCGGCGATGTATTGTCTGGCGCGTCGACTTACGCGCCGCCGTGACGCGGGTTTGATAGCGGCATTGATTTGGGCGCTGCATCCATACGAAATCTGGCACAGCCAAGATTACCGAAACTACGCCTTTTGGGCAGGCGCCAGCGCCGTCTCGCTCTGGCTCGGTTTGCGCCTTTTGGACAAGCGCGATCGCAAAGATTGGCTGCTATATGCCTTTGCCTCCTTTAGCGCTGCGCTGCTGTTCTACGCCGAAGTATTAAATCTGGTGGCTATGTCTTGCGCGGTTGCGCTTGCTGCCGGGCGCAGGCGCCAATTCACGCTCCGATTTCTGGCGCTCCAGTTGGCTATCGCGTTGACGGCAATCGGCGCGTTCATCGTGATACAAGCGCGGTCGGATTTTTTTGGCGTCTACGGTGGCAATCTTGAGCCCTTCGCCGCAGCAGGTTACTTGACGCGGTTTATTCCAACACTGATGTTCGGGGATTCCTTCGGCGCAACGCTGGCGGCTATCTGGCCCCTAACGGCGCTGGTTTACGCGTTCGCGTTATTGGCTGTCTGGTTTTCTTCTCCGCGGCAGTTTGCCACTCTGGTGATTTTGACATGGCTGCCATTGCTGCTGCTGGGCGTCGCGTCCTTATCGAGAGATGTATTCAATCCACGCTACGCGCTAAATACGGTTCCCGCGCTGATACTGGTCTTGACCATCGCGAGCCTGCGCGCCGCGGACTTGCTTCAGAAAACGATAAGGCTGAATCACAGAATTCTGGTATTGTGCGTCTTATCGCCATGGCTGCTGTTGGCGGGCACCGGCTTACAAACGTATTTCAACGGCTCCGCTTTCGGCAAGTCGCCTGCCTGGGACGAGCTTGGCCGCTTTCTTTCTTCGCGGGTCAATGAATCTGACCTCGTCATACAGCTGTCGGTCGATCCGGCCTTCGCCTACTATTATGCCGGGGACGCGGCCGAGATGGCGCTGCCGACGCATGCAGCGCAGACCGAAGACGAGATTAACGCGGCGCTCGCGGCGCTTCGCGGAAGCTTCAATACGGTTTTCGTCGTATCGCGCGAGCAGGCTGGCTGGGCAAACGCGGGCATGGTGGAAGCGTGGATGGGCGAGAATCTACAAGAGGTGATGCGGACCGATGTGGCCGGTCTTCCCGTTCGGCAATACGCGGAATGGAGGGCGCCGCAAGATGCCGCCGCTATGACCAGATTCGGCGATGCGGTTGCGCTATTGGGTTACGAATTCTTTGCGTCGCCGCTGCCAAGCGGGGAGTTGCTTCTTTGGGTATATTGGCTGCCCATGTCGCGGACCGAAGTCGCCTTGAAATCCTTTGCGCATCTTTACGAGGGCGTCAAGCCCGGTACGGAAGACGCGCTGCGGTCCCAAGACGATCAGTTTCCACAGCGCCGACGCCTGGATTCAAGAAGCTGGCAAATCGGCATGGCATTCCGCGATGTGTATTATTTGCCGGCGCTGGATTTGGAAGCTGGCGATTATCGCGTCAGCGTAGGCTGGTACGACCCGGCTAGCGGCCGGCGTCTGCAAGTGGCGGACGGCGGCGACGCCATCGAATTAGAGGCATTCAGTTATGCCGGGCTAAAGGACGCGGATCAGCACTCGGCTTGAATGCAATGGCGCGACGTTTCGCTTGCCAGTAGACTGTAATCATCGACTAATCTTTGAATTTCCAAGGATATGGCCTTGCGGCGCCATTGCATTGCCACAGTTGTCATCTTGCTGATCGCGGCGGCGACAATTTCCTACGCCCAAGATGATGGGGCGGACAGGACCGAGCTCGAGAGCCCGGCGACCTACGATACTTACACTGTCCAAAGCGGAGATTCGCTTTCCGATATCGCGCGGCGATTTGACACGACAGTTGAGGCGCTGAAGGCGGCGAATTCAATTGTGGAAGCGGGCGAGATAATCGCGGGTCAGTCGCTTCTGATACCGGCGGCAGAAGCGGCGCCGCTCGATTTCTATGAGGTTCAGGCGGGCGATACGCTATTCAGCATTGCTCGGCAATTCGAGACTAGCGTCGACATATTGCAAGGACTGAACGGGCTGGGCGACCCAAGCGGGATCTTCGTCGGTCAGCAACTCGCGGTCCCGGCTGCGGGCGGGATTCTTGAAAGTGGCGGCGCTGATAGCGGGCTGGCCACAGCGACGCCGCAAGTTAATGAGGGCAGGTACGAGACGTATATCGTGCAGCGCGGCGATACGCTCTTTGATCTGGCTCGTTTGTACAATACCACAATAGCCCAGTTGCGGCGCTTGAATAGCATCGAGGAAGGCGCGGATCTAATCATCGGGCGCAGCATCTATGTGCCGCGAGTGGACGAGACTGTGCTGGAACGATATATCGTGCAGCCGGGCGATTCGCTATACAGCATCGCAAAGCGCTACGATATCGACCTGCAGGCGCTGCGCTTGCTCAATCGACTGGCGGATATACGTGATTTACGCGCGGGCCAGGTCATCCTGTTGCCTAAACTTGAGGGGCGGACGCTGGCGATTCATGCGATGCAAGCGGAGGACACACTTGAAAAGCTGGCGGAGCGCTACGAGACAAATGTCGAGATATTGCGAACGCTCAATGGGATCGCCGATGCAAGCCTAATCGAAGTAGGCAGAACAATTCTTGTGCCGTCGGCGCAGGAGACGCGCGCGCGGCCCGGGTTCGGCTTCGGCCTGCAGGTATTCATCGATGGGACGCGCGCGGACGCGCTCGCGGCCAGGGTGAAAGAACTCGGGGCCGACTGGGTTAAGATTGACGTGTCCTGGGCGGAGATAGAAACAGAGCCTGACGTCTATTCATATAGCGCGCTGGATTCGATGATTGCGGCTATGGAATTGGCCGGCTTGAAAATTATGCTCAATGTGCATGACGCGCCGGCCTGGAGCCGCGCCCGTTATATGGCGACATTAAACAGCCAGTTTTGGGATTACGCCGGTCCGCCGGAGGATTACGCGGATTTTGCCGATTTTCTGGCGAACATGGTCATAAGGTACGCCGGCTTGGTCGATGCCTATGAAATCTGGAAATCGCCGAATCTGCTGAAGTTTTGGAGCGTGCCGGTATATACACGGCCACAGGAGATGACCGCGGACGGCGACTACGGCATTCCGGACGAGATCCAGATGGGCGCGCGAGAATATGTACCGCTGCTTGAGCTGGCGTACGAGGCAATCAAGTCTCGCGACGAAAAGGCGATGGTGGTGGCGGCTGGATTGGCGCCGGTGGGCTTCAACGACAATTATAATTCCATAGACACTGTAACTTATCTCAAGAATATGCTGGACGAGGGCGCCGCTCAATACAGCGATGCGATCGGCGCGGTATTCAGCGCGTCCGCGGCGCCGCCAACTTTGGCTTGCTGTGACAAGCCGCCGGGTGTGGATACGCATTATGAGTCGTTTTTGCAATATTACGGCGATCTGCTTGCGTTTTATTCTGAGACTTTGAAGGAGCGCGGCGTTGAGCTGCCGATCATTGTGACGCAGTTGGGTTGGGGCACGGCCGATGGCGCCAACCTGGCGACGCCGGCTGCCGGATATGAGTGGCTGAATTACACCAGCGAAGAAGAGCAGGCGCTGTATGTGACCCAGGCTTATCAGATCGCGCAGAAACTAGAAAGCGTTTCGGCGCTCTTTTTGTATAACCTCAACGGATGCGCTGTTGGCGATGAAGAGGCTTGCTTCTTCAGCCTGGAAGACGCTGCCGGTCAAGAGCGGCCAGCATTTGCCGCCTATCGCGACGTGCCCAAATCGGCTGATGCGGCTTAAGCACGCGTTTGCCCAGGCGCGCCCTGATGGAGCCCCAGGAAAAGCAATCGGTATTCGGGTTACAAGCTCTGCCACTCAAAAGTATTAACCGAGCCGAGCGCGCCGACGTAATAGTATTCGCCCGCGTCGCTCTTTCGCGCGACGGTAACGCGCCACTGCATCAGATGCGTTTGGCCATCGACCGGCATGAACGATCGTGGAATGCTATAAGAGTTGGCGCGGGTTACTTGACGAAATGCCGCGTTGCTTGTTTGGTCGATTAATTCAAGCAGATATTCGTCGGCGGGGTTCAAGCCTGATAGCCCCACCCAATGAAGCGTGAGCGGTCCGGGCGCGATCCGGGCGCCATCGCGCGGGTGAAGCAGCCGCGGCGCAAGTTTGGTGGCGGTCGGTGTGGCTGTTTCGTCGCCGCTGGGCGTTGGTATTTTGGTCGGCAGCGGGGTTGGCGCCGGCACCCGAACACATTGACCGATGTTAAGGGTCGGGCGGCAATCGGGACCGCCAGCGGGTTCCTTAAAGTTGCAGCCATACCAATCGACTTCGCCTCGGTTGAGATCGCTCAGGATTTCCAAAGTGGTGTTGTACGTATGGGCGATGGTCACCATGGAATCGCCAGCGAGAACGTTGTGGCAGCCGACGCTCGCGCCTGCGTCAAGGACGGCGCCGGAAGAGTCGTCGCGGCCGATGGTCGCTAGCAGCGCCCTGGTGGCTTCGGCGCCGGCTGCCGTGGCGGTCGCCGTCGGTCGTGGAATGAGAATGGTGATGCCGCCGATGACCGAATCGGCATTGCGGATATTGTTGTTCAGGGCGACGACAGTCGCCGCGACGTCTGGTTCGTAGGAATAGCCGTGCTGCGGCAATTGAATAATATAGAAAAGTGTTTCGCCTTCTTGCACTGTGTATTCAAAGTAGGGCGATGTGGCTGTTGGCGGCGGCGCGGGCTGGGTCGGCGCTGCCATTGACGCAGGCACAGGCGTGACCACTTGCGGCGGGGATTCCGTTGGCGCAGAATGGGTTGTTGAGGGCGTCACGGTCGCGCTGGCTGGTGGCGTCGCCGTGGCTATCGCTTCGACCTCAGAGCTGGGCGACGGCGAAATTCTTGGCGCGCCAATATTGCATCCCGCGGTCAGCAGCGCGATAGCCAGCAGAAGCGGCAAAACGAGCGGGGTCATTCCTTGGATGTCCCCGCGCCTTGCCAGACGAAGTTGCGCTCGGCTGAAGAGTAGGACACGCGGCCGCTGCCTTTGTCCAAGACGCTGACAAACCAGACATATAAATGGCTGTTCTGATCTGGCGGTCTCCAAGCGTCGGGAATGATGTGAAATAGTTCACGCGTCTCGGCTGTGTAGCTCCTTCCGGTGTCGGTGTTGGTGAGCGCAACGCGGTAGACTTCCGTCTCTGACAGCCGGCCCGTCGCTACCCAGCGCAGCGTGACCTGTTCCAAAGGCGCGAAATAGGCTTCATTTGCCGGGCTTTGGGCGATAGGCGCATTGAATGTGGCGGTCGGCAGCGGTGTGGGCGTTTCGCTGCCTGAAGCAGTCGGAATCGGCGTTATGGTGGGCGTGGGCGCTGGCACGCGCATCAATTGGCCTTGTCTCAAATTGACGGTGCATTCCGGTCCGCCGTATGCCAAGCCAAAATCACAAAGCAGGAATTCGATTTCCGGATTCAGATCCGAAAGCGCCTTGGCGTTTGTTTTGAATTGAAGGGCGACAGCGATCATATTCTCGTCCGGCTGAACGATATGCCACATCAGCCCGGGAAGCAGCGTCGGCGTCTCTGTCGGCGACAGCGGATCAAATGCGAGCAGCGCCAACTCAAGCGCGCGAGGATCGGCGGAGGCCGAGTCGATCTCGCCCACCTCGGTTGCCGAAGCGGTGGCGGCCGGATCGGGTGTTGGGCTGGGCAGCGGCACAGTAATCTCCTGCCCGATCCGTATCAGCGCTTCATCGGCGATATTGTTGAGTATCATGACGGTCGGCAAGATATCGAGATTGCGATGACCGCAGCGAGTAACGATGCCAATTAGCGAATCGCCGGCTTCGACCCGGCGCAGGCAGGGCGCTGGCGTCGGTATAAGCGTTGGCGCGGCAGTCGGAATCGGACTGGGCATATCGGTCGCGCTTGGCGGTCCAGGCGTGACCGTGGGACCAGCGACGCGGGCCGGTTTCGCCGTGGGCTCGGCGCCTGCGCCGCTGGCTGCCGCGTCGGTCGTGCGCGAAGAGACTAGGGCGAGAGCGATTCCCGCGGCGCCCAGGATGATCAGCAGGGCGAGGAGGGCGCTAAGGATGTGACCGGTGCGGCTGAGCGACTTTTCGGCGAGATCCGTTTCGCCCAAGCGAAAGTCGTAAGCTGAAACGGCGGGATCGCTCGCTCCCCCCGACTCTTGCGGCGCGACTTCGACGATCGCCGCGCCGCAAGTTGCGCAGAGCGCCGCATGCCGCTGATTGCGCGTCTGGCAGATCGGGCAGACCTTGAAGGCTTCTGACAATCGGCATCCTCAAGAATGGGCATTTTCTATCAGATTATACCCGATGTCAGTCCGTCGATTGGGATGATGGCCGCCGACCTTGGTCAAACGTCAGCCGCGCGTTTTGGCGCGTCAAGGGCAGAGGTTAGCAAGACGCTCGTCCAATTGCGCTTTGGCTGACGTGAGATCTTCCAGCCGGTCTCTTTCGCGCTGGACGACAGCGGGCTGCGCGCGCGCGACAAAATTCTCGTTGGCGAGCATCTTCTCCGCGCGCGCAAGCTGCTGGGCGATTTTCTTCAGTTCAGCGGCCAGCCGCTCGCATTCAGCGGCGATATCGAGCATGCCTTCGAGCGGCAAGAATACCGTTATGTCGCCGACAACGATGCTGGCGGCGTTCGGCGGCTCATCGGCGCCGGCCGGCAGCAGCGCAAGCGAATCGACATTGCAAAGGCGGGCGAGAATATGGCCGTGCCGCGCCAGATCGCGGGCGGCCGCGCCATCTCGAGCGAGCGCTTGGATGCGCCGTCCGGGATCCACTCTGAATTCGCCGCGGGTGTTGCGAATCTCGCGCACGACTTCGAGGAAGGCCTGCATACGCGCTTCAATCTCGTCGTCAATCAAGTCGCGCTCCGCCACGGGCCAATCAGCGACAATCAGCGCGTTGCCGGCTTGCGGTATAAAACGCCAGGCTTCTTCGGTCGCGAAGGGCATAAAGGGATGCAGCAAGCGCAGGCAACGGTCTTGCGCATGAACCAGAACGCGGCGCGCCGCAGTCTTCGGCGCTAGATCACCTTGATACAGAGCGTGCTTGCTAATCTCGAGAAAGAAGGGCGCGAACTCATCCCACATGAAGGCGAGAATTTGATTGCCCGCCTCGCCGTATTGGTGAATATCGAAGAGATATTGAACATTTTCGATGAGGCGATTCAAGCGGCTCAGAATCCAGCGGGACGGCAGATCGAGTTCCTCTACTGGCGGGAGGCCCAACTCGATTTCCCCATCGAGATTCATGTTGATGA
This sequence comes from Chloroflexota bacterium, assembly GCA_028875185.1. Lineage (GTDB taxonomy): Bacteria > Chloroflexota > Anaerolineae > Aggregatilineales > Phototrophicaceae > UBA6055. Next base: position 25,757 of record JAPPFH010000119.1, read on the forward strand.
AGGATGTCATCTGCCAGATCTTGTTGATGAAGCGGAAGCTGTGATCCAGGCGCTTCTCATCGAGATGGCAATCGTTGCCGGGTGTGCCGCTGGTAATCAAGGTGAAGCGCAGGGGATCGGCGCCGAGCTTGTCGACGACCGTCAGCGGATCGATGGCGTTGCCCAGCGTCTTGCTGAATTTCACCCCGCCTTCGGCGCGCACCAGACCGTGCAGGTAGACCGTGTGAAAGGGCGGCGTATCGGTGAACCACAAACCCATCATGACCATGCGCGCGACCCAGAAAAAGAGGATATCGTGCCCGGTCTCCATCATCTGGGTCGGGTAGAAGCGCCCGAGGTCGCTGGTTTCTTGGGGCCAGCCCAGGGTGCTGAAGGGCCAGAGCCCGCTGCTGAACCAGGTGTCGAGCACATCTTGTTCCATCACCCAGCCGTCGCCGCGCGGCGCTTCGAAGCCGACATAAATTTCGCCTTCGGGGTCGCCATCTTTTTCACGATACCAGGCGGGGATGCGATGCCCCCACCAAAGCTGGCGGCTGACGCACCAATCCTGGATGTTTTCGAGCCAATGGAAATAGATTTTCTCAAAGCGCTTGGGCACGATCTTGACGCGCCCGGCGCGAACGGCGGCGATCGCCTTATCCGCTAGTGGCTGGATGCGGACGAACCATTGCGTGCTCATCATCGGCTCGACCACTTCGCCACCGCGTTGGCTGCGTGGAATACGCGTGACATAGGGCTCAGTTTTGATGGTCAGGCGGGCCGCTGTCATATCGCGCCATAGCTCTTCGCGGCAGGCGTATCGATCCAAGCCGGCGTATTTGCCGGCTTCGGCATTCATGCTGGCGTCTTTGTTGAGGATGTTCAGTAAGGCGAGATTGTGTTTCCGCGCCAGCTCGTAGTCGTCGAAATCGTGCGCGGGCGTTACTTTCAAGGCGCCTGTGCCGAATTCCATGTCGACGGCGTCGTCGGCGATGATGGGAATCTCGCGCTGCAGGATGGGCACGATGGCGCATTTGCCGATCAGATGACGGTAGCGCTCATCTTCTGGATGCACGGCGACGGCGGTATCGCCGAGGATCGTCTCCGGGCGCGTGGTCGCTACTGGAATATAGTCGCCGCCCTCGACCGGGTAGCGGAAATAATAGAGCGTGACTTCCTCTTCGTTGGATTCGACTTCGAGGTCGGAGACGGCGGTCCGCAAGCCCGGGCTCCAATTGACGAGCCGCGGTCCGCGATAGATCAGACCTTGTTCCCAGAGCGTGATGAAAGCGTGGATGACGGCTTTCGACAAGCCATCGTCGAGCGTGAAGCGTTCGCGATCCCAATCGCAGCTGGCGCCAAGCCGCCGCAGCTGCCGGATGATGGCGCCGCCTTGCTCTTCCTTGAATTGCCAGGTGCGCTGCAGGAACTCCTCATAGCCGATTTCGTTTCGGCTTGTCCCTTCGTCCGCCAGCAGTTTTTCGACTTGAAGCTGGGTGGCGATGCCGGCGTGATCGGTGCCGGGCAGCCAGAGGGCGGCTTTGCCCCGCATGCGCTCGTAGCGAATCATCAAATCTTCGAGCGCGGTGAAGAGGGCATGGCCGATGTGCAGGCTGCCGGTGACATTGGGCGGCGGCATGCTAATGACGTAAGGCTCGGCATCGGCGGCGGCGCTCTCGGGTTTGAACCAGCCATTCTCCTGCCACCAGTCGTAGACCCGCGGCTCGGCTTCGGCGAAGTCGAAGTTCCGTGGCATGTTTTTTTCGGCAGCTGCTTTCATGGCTTTGCTCCAGACTAGCCCAACAAAAAAGCCTTCCATCCTCACAAGGACGAAAGGCTGCCTTCCGCGGTGCCACCTTGCTTCAGCGGAACAGAATCCGCTGCGCTCAAGACGCGCTGACGGGCGTAAACCGGCCCGATTCTACTGGCGGATGCTTTCTTTCGGGCAACTCCCGGGCGACCTTCGACAATGGTTCACAAGCGGGCTCGCAGCCTTTGACCCGCAGTCTCTGCTGTGAAGGCAGTTGTCTACTCTTCCCGATCAATGTTTTGCTGTATTCGATTGTAAATTCACGGTGGCGCTCGCTAAGGCGCCGCTGCTGAGCCACCCATGGGACTTGAACCCATAACCTATCGCTTACGAAGCGATCGCTCTGCCAATTGAGCTAGGGTGGCGCACAATGAGCGCGAAGTATATCACTCAAGCGGGAGCGGTTCAAGTAGTGAACGGGGGTGTGGTGAATGTGTTGATATATCCCTCGTTCCCCCACCCTAAATCTTGTTCCCCCTCGGTCCCCCGCCTCACGGGGGATGTTTCCCAAAATGAGGGAGGGACTTCAAAAGCCCGTAATTCCTTGAATAACTCCCCTTCCCTCCTTGTGGGGGCAAGGGGCCGGGGGATGGGGGTTTGCCGCGCTATCAATGAAATTCATCACACGCTGAACGGGCGCGGGAAGGTGGCGGCGGGAGAAATCGGTTATACTTGAAAGCGTTCTATTGACTGAGGATGAGCGGCGCCCATTGATATGCTGCGGGAGATGCTGGCGGAACCGCTGATAGCGGAAAGAACGGGCGAGGATGGGACTGGCGAAGATGCCAGAGCCCTCGCCATTGAGTTGCTGCCGGACGAGGTGATAGGGCGGATCGCCGCGGGCGAGGCGATTGAGCGCCCAGCCTCGGTCGCCAAGGAATTAATCGAAAATGCTATCGATGCCGGCGCCAGCTCGGTTTATGTTGAGGTGGAGGCGGGCGGGCGGCGCAGGCTGCGGGTGACTGATAATGGCCTGGGCATTCGCTTTGGCGAGATTGATCTCGCTTTCAAGCGCCACGCCACCAGCAAATTAAGAACAGCCGGCGACTTGCAGGGCATATCGACTCTGGGCTTTCGCGGTGAAGCGCTGTCCAGCATCGCCGCGGTGAGCCGCGCAACCATTGTCACCCGGCACCGCGATGACGCGATGGGTATTTCGCTGACGCTGCGCGGCGGCAAAATCGAACGTCAGCAGCGGGTTGGCGCCCCGGCCGGAACCGCAGTGTCGATATCGAACCTCTTCTTCAACACGCCAGCGCGCCTGGCTTTCCTCAAAAGCGAGGCGACCGAAAAGCGGCATATTCACTGGGTCGTTCTGCGTTATGCCATGGCTTATCCAGAAGTCGCATTTGCGCTCAAGCAGGATGGGCGGGAACGCTTTCGTTCGTCCGGCGGCGGCGAGCTCGCTGATGTTGTGGCGAAGGCATTTGGTCTCAAAGCCTTCAAAAGCATGATCGCGATTGACGAGACCGACGAGCGCCGCAAGAGCCGAGAACGAATCGATGTCAAGGGATTTACCTCGCTGCCGGAATTGAGCCGCGCCAGCCGCGACCGGATCGTGCTTTTCGTCAATGGGCGCGCGGTTCAAGACAGCGCGCTCAGCCACGCGGTGACGCAAGCCTACGATGGCTTGCTGCCGGCGGGCGCTTTTCCCTTCACCGTATTGCTCATCACCATGCCGCCCGACCAGGTGGATGTGAATGTGCATCCGACGAAAGCCGAGGTTCGCTTTCGCGATTCACAGCGAGTCTTCGTGATGGCGCAGCGCGCGCTGCGGGAAGCGCTGCTGCGCTCGGTCGATACGACGCCGGCGGCTGAGATTTGGTCGGCGGCTGCATTCAGCGAGGACACTATCGCGTACCGAAATCCGCGGGCGCCGTGGTGGCGGGAAACCGGCGACGAGCTTTTTGACGATGCCGGGCTGGCGACCATACCTTGGACGGCCGACGCGCCGGCGAGACCGCGAACGCTGCCGCCCCTGCGCGTTGTCGGGCAAGTCGGCGCGGAATATATCATCGCGGAGGGGCCGGCTGGTTTGTATTTGATCGATCAGAACGCGGCGCATGAACGGGTGCTCTATCAGGAGATCGTTGATCAATCGGCTGATGGCGGCCTTCAGAGCGCGGCGCTGACGGAGAGCCAAAATGTGCTGCTATCGCCGGACGATGCGGCGCTCTTAGGCGAGGTTAGCGACTTGTTTGCGCAGTTGAGTTTTGAAATTGAGGTCTTCGGTCCCCACAGCTTTCTCATTCGACGGGCGCCGCGGCTCTTGTCCAGCTCGCCAGCCTCGGATTATCTGCCGCGCATGCTGGAACGTTTGCGGCATTCAGCGAAAACGAGCGATTGCGCCAGGCAGGCCTTGGCGCTGGTGGCGGCGACCCGCCGGGGTCAGATCATGCAGCCGGAAGAAATGCAGGCGCTGATCGCGCAGTTGGAACGCTGCCCAGCGCCCTTCGCCTCGCCGAGCGGCGGCAAGACGCTGGTTCATCTCAGCCGCGAGGATCTGGCTTACGAGTTTCGGCGGCGCTGAAATTTATAGCAGCGGGAAGACCCCCAACAGGTAAAGCGGCACGAGGCCAGCCACCGCCAGGAAAGCCAGAATCACTAAGATTATCGTTACGATATCGGCGCCTTGCCCCTTGGCTTGCCGCCTGGGGAGGAAGGGGCCGGTATAGCCGCCGCTGGCTTCCGGGTTGATCGTGCCGTCCGGATTGAGCAGCGGATTCGTTTGGGCGGGAATCGTCCGCGGATTCGCTGGCGTCGCCCGCGCGGGGGCCGCAGCCCCTTGTCCGCTGGCGACCGGAAGCGGCGGGCGCGGGGCGGGCGCGGCATAAGCGGGGGCTTGCGGCTGGGGGCGCGCTGAGGCGGGCGCTCTGGCGGGCCGCCCGCCGACGACCGTTGGCGGCACCATGCGCCCAGAAGCGGTTTGCAGGGTGGCATGGCGGCTTCGATCACGCACTTGCTGCAGAATGTGGCCAAGCTGGTCGGCGTGCTTATAGCGGTCATTGGGCCGTTTGCTCATGACTTTGGCGATGACATTGCTGAGATCGTCTGGCAGGTCGTCCTTGAAATCTTTGATCCTGGGGATATCGCCCTGGATATGCGCCAGCGCCAGTTCGCGCTGTGAACTGCCGACATAGGGCAGGCGACCGGTGAACATTTCAAATAGGACGATGCCGATGGAATACACATCGGCGGCCGGCGTAGGCCTTTCGCCGCGGGCTTGCTCGGGCGCGAAATAATGCGGGCTGCCCCAGACCACATCGCTGCGCGTCTGCGTCATTGTATCGGTAAAGGCTTGGGCGATGCCGAAGTCGGTAACTTTGAGCACGCCGTCTCGGTTGATGAGGATGTTCTGCGGCTTGACATCGGCGTGCACGAGCTGGGACCGGTGCGCGAAGCCAAGCCCGGCGCAGATCTGAATGCCGAATTCCAGCGCCTTGTCGAAAGGCAAACCGCCACGCGCCTTGATCAGCTTCTTTAGATCGTCCCCCTCGATCATTTCCATAACGATATAGTGGGTGGCGCCATCGCTGCCCACATCGTGTACGGTGACGATATTGGGGTGCGACATCATGGCGACGCTGCGCGCTTCCTGCTGAAATTTATCCAGGAAAGCCGGGTCTTTTGTCAGATTGGGACGCAAAATCTTGACGGCGACCATGCGGCCCAGCATACGATCGAGGGCTTTGTAAATAACGGACATGCCGCCGGAGCCTTGCTGGGCAACGAGTTCATAGCGCTGGTTTAGGAGCGTTTCACTGGGCATGAGGCGACCTCGCTCAGGGTCTGGAAACGGGATCGAATAATTGCCGGAATTCGCGCAAGGCGCTGCGGTCGGTCAGGCTGGCGATATAATCCGCGACCACCCGGCGCTTGGGTTCAGAATCCAGCTTGGCGCGATAACTATCTGGCAGTTGGCGCGGCTCGCCGATGTAACTATCGAAGAGCGCCTGAATGATGTGTTCGGCGCGCGTCTGCATACGCACAATTCTAAAATGGCGATACATATTGTGAAAGAGAAAGTCCTTGAGCGCCGCGTTTAGCGCCTGCTGCTCGTCGCTATGGCTGACGACTGGTTGGGGATGGTCTTGGATATCTTGCGAGTCCCTTGGCGCCAAGTCTTCAATCCGGCGCTCGCTTTCGAATAAGACATCGTCGACCAATTGCCCGACCAGCTCGCGGATTATGTTATGGCGGGAGACATCGTCCAGATCGCCCTGATCCCATTTGACGCGCTCCACAACGCGCCGCCAGATATCTAGCACTTGCAGTTGCGACAGGTGAATCAAACCGGATTGCAAGCCGTCGTCCAAGTCGTGCGCGTTGTAGGCGAGTTCATCGGCGACATTGGCGATCTGCGCTTCCAAGCCCGGACCCGATTCCTCGGATATCGCGCGAAAGGCGCTGCGGTCGTAGGCGGTTTCGTGCTTGGCGATGCCCTCAAGCGTCTCGAAGGTAAGATTGAGTCCGCTCCACCTGGGATAGCGGCGTTCGAGTTGGGTCACCACGCGATAGCTCTGGTGATTGTGATTGAAGCCGCCGTGATCGCTCATCAGCTGGTTGAGCGCGTCTTCGCCCGCGTGCCCAAAAGGCGGATGACCCAAATCATGCGCCAGGCAAATCGCCTCGACCAGGTCTTCGTTGGCGCCGAGCGCGCGCGCCAGCGTACGGCCGATCTGCGCCACTTCCAGTGTGTGGGTCAAGCGCGTCCGATAATAATCTCCGGCATCATTGACGAAGACTTGGGTTTTGTATTCGAGAAGCCGAAAAGCGGCCGAATGCACGATGCGATCGCGATCACGCTGAAAGGCGGTGCGGTAGCGCGGCTCGGATTCGTTATGCAAACGGCCGCGCGATAAACGGCTGAACAAGGCATATGGAGCGAGCGTCGCCAGCTCGTTGTCTTCCAGCTTCAAGCGATGTGAGTGCATTCGTTTCCCTCAATTCCATTCTAATAGCGGTTGACGGAAAACGCATTAGATTCGTCGCAATGATTGGGCTTGCAGTATACTTTGCATAGCGCGCGAAGCAGATCCCCACCCCTTTCCCATAAAGAGGGTCGCGTAGACACAGACCACCGGAGGGGGAGCTACGACGCTGTGGGACGCAAGGTATTCTGTGTGAGTCGCTGCGATTCCGCGCATGAGTCAACAGTAACGCTCCATTGATCGAAGATTCAGGGTGAGGTGGTAAATGTCGAATGTGATCGCCTTGTTGACTGATTTCGGGCTGGGAGACATATACGTTGGATCAATGAAGGCGGTGATCGTCAACATCTGCCCGGCTGCGCAGGTTATTGACATCACGCACGCGATTAAGCCGCAGAATGTGCGCGAGGCGGCTTTTGCTTTGTTGAACAGCTATCATTATTTTCCCGCGGGCACGATTTTCTGCGTCGTGGTTGATCCGGGCGTGGGCAGCGATCGCTTGGCGATTGCGGTCAAGAGCGAGCCGTATTACTTCGTGGGACCGGATAATGGCGTTTTGAGTTATGCGCTTGCGCATTTGGGCGCGGAATACCAGGCGGTGAAACTGGAGACGCCCGCTTTCCAGGCGGGCACGATCAGTCAAACCTTTCATGGTCGCGATATTTTTGCGCCGGCTGCCGCCCATCTCTCGCAGCGGCCCGCGGTATTTGCATCCATGGGCGGAGAATTGGATAAGATTGTCCGCTCGCCCATGCCGGAGCTTCGCTATGCGCGTCAGCGTCTAATTGGCGAGGTGATGCATATCGATCACTTCGGCAATATCATCACCAGCATTGGCGCATTCCAATGGATGAGCGAGCGGGAGCTGCAATTGACGGCAGTTTGGAGTCAAGGCATCCCGCCGCTGGAATTCAATGCGAGCGCCGCTATCATCACCATACACAGCCACAGCGTACACGGCATATCACATGCTTATCACGAAGCAGCGAGGGGCGGGATCATGGCGCAGATTGACAGCAATGGCTTTCTGGAAATAGGCGCGAACCAAGATGACGCCGCGGGCCGGCTCGATGCGCAATTGGGCGACAAGGTCATGCTGCGTCTGTCATGAGCCAGCGCGCGTGCGGATCAAGCAAGAATAATTTGACAATGAGGCGCGTATGTGTTCAAATTTTGGCACATATCGCGCCTATGCGGATTTCTGCTTTTGAGGAGCTTCTTGAAATCGGCAGATTTTCTCAGTTTGTATTGTGTTTACGTTTCAGCCAGCCTCGCGAGCGCTTTGGCTGCGCGTGGTTTGAAGCGGCTATGCTTGGCGTAAGCCGGAAGTATAGCGCCGCAGCGATCCGGCCGATATAGCGAAAGGGAATCTATGTAGATGGACCTGGCACAAAGGGCGAGGCTGACCGAAGACTTGCATTGTCGCGCGGTCTTGTACTGATGGAATCGTCAACTTTTAGCGACGTAAGGAGAACTTGAAAATGAAGAAGACTGTCCTAGGCTTGATGGTCGTGCTGGTGCTGCTGAGCGGCGTCAGCATGGCGCAGGATGTTGTGCTGGAATTCCAGCAGTGGTGGGAGCCGGAATTGCCTGAAGGGTCTTTCCGCGCGATCTTGGACGATTTTGAAGCAGCCAATCCGGGCATCAGGGTTGAGACCATCAGCGGACCCTACCTGACTACGAAAGACCAGATTATCGCCAGCGCGGCCACGGGCACGATGGCCGATGTCGTTGGCTTGGATGGCGCCTGGGTTAATGTGCTATGGAAGCAGGGCGCGCTGCATAGTCTGACGCAAGCCATGGCCGACGCCATGTATGACGACAGCGAATTGGCGGCGCAGATTCAGCTGGCTGGGGAAACATACATGATCCCCATCGCCAACTTCATCTATCCGGTCTTCGTCAATCTCGACATGCTGGGCGCGGCTGGCATTGATCCGCCGTCGACGCGCGCCGAATTCGCGGCCGCGGCCGAGGCCTTGACCGACCCCGACAACAACGTATACGGCTGGGCGCAGCCGCTTTCGCTGGAGCAGCCAAACGGCATCCAGAATGACACCATGTCCTGGCTGTGGGCGACGGGCGGCAGCATGCTCGATGATATGGGGCAGCCGAACCTGGTTGACAACATGCAGTTGGCGGATACGATGGCTTACATCAAGAGCCTGCATGATGCTGGCGTGGTCGCGCCGGGCGCCTTCGCGATGAAGGAAAATGAGAAGGTCGAAGAATTCGTGAACGAGCGCGTCGCCATGATCATCAACACGTTGGCGCACTTCACGCTGATCCGCGAGCGCAATCCGGATCTGAACTTTGATATCACGGCGTTGCCAGCGGCTGAAGGCTACGATGGTCCGCGCGGTTTGCCGTATGCCTCCTGGGGCATTGGCATCAGCGCCCACACCGAGCACAAAGCCGAAGCCTGGAAGCTGATCGACTACTTGACCAGCGTCGAAGGCAACACGAAGCTGACGTCGATTGCCAATGCCTTCCCGGGCAATGTCAACGCGACGCCGGACTTCATCCAGACGGATCAACTCTTTATGACCGCCTTCGAGATCTTCCAGGAAGGTTACCTGGCGAATGAGTTCACCGGGTTGCCGGCGGCGGAAGAGCTGATGCGTCAATTCGACGAGCCATTCCAGCTTTATCTGGAAGGCGACATGGAGTTGGACGAGTTCCTGGAAATCGCGCAAGAAGAGTGGGAAGACATCTTCGAGTAGGAGTTTCCCCCACGCTAAATCCCTCCTCAATTAAAGGGGAGGGATTGCGTCGACTAGTTTCCCCTTCCCTCCCTGTGGGGTCGCATAGACACTGACCTCCGGGAAGGGGCTGGGGGATGGGGGCAGGCAGGCGCTCATGTCAAATGGTCAGGTAATTGCTGCCAAAAGCGCTAATATCGGCTGGGAGCAGCGTAAGCGCAAGTTCTTACCCTACGCTTACCTTTCGCCGACCCTAATTTTGCTGGCGGTTTTGACGGTCGTGCCGATCGTGACGGTATTCCTCTATTCTTTATTTGATAATGTCATAGTGAATCCCAACCCACCTGAATTTGTGGGATTGGAGAATTACGAGGAGGTGCTGACGCACCGCAAGTTCCGCGCTGCGGTGAGCAACACATTGTACTTTGCGCTTGCCAGTGTCATTGTGCACTTCCTCATTGGCTTGTCGTTCGCCTTGTTGCTGAATTCGAAGCTGCTAGGCGCCAACGTAAAGGCGTTTTTCCGGGTCATTTACATTCTCCCCTGGGTATTTACAGCCTCGATCATTGCCATTCTTTGGCGTCTATTGATGAATCCACACGGCGTTATCAATTTTGTATTGCTTGAGATTGGCGCGATACCGGAATTGCTGGAGTGGCTGAGCGACCGGAAACTGGCGATTCACTCGGTGACCTTCATCAATATCTGGTCTGGCTACCCGTTCTACCTGGTCAGTTTCCTTGCCGGATTACAAGGCATTCCCGATGACCTGTATGAAGCGGGCCGTGTCGATGGCGGCAATGCCTGGCAGCTTTTCTGGCACATTACGCTGCCACAGCTTAGACCGATCATCATCAGCCTGGCGCTGCTCGACTTCATCTGGACCATACACCAGTTTACTTTGGTCTGGATGACCACCGGGGGAGGGCGCAATACCGAGGTCTTGAGCACTTATACCTATAAGGCGGCTTTCAGTTCGTATGAATATTCAGAAGCGTCGGCGACGGCAATGGTGATCTTGGCAATATGCACTTTAGTAGCGATCTTTTACGTGCGCAGCCAGCGCATGACGGACGAATAAAATGATTGGAAGCCGCAGGCAAATTCTTGTCCGGAAGATTTTAGTCTGGATCGCGCTGATCCTCGGCGCGTGCTTTGCTGGTTTGCCGGTGCTTTGGATGGTGTCTTCGTCTTTCAAATCCAACCTGGAAATCTTCGCGTATCCGCCTGCCTTGATCGATGAGTCGTTTTCCTTTCAGGCATATGAGGCGGTGTTGAGTGATCCGGGGCAGTTACGCTTCTTTTTCAACAGTTACCTCGTCGCGATTCTTGTGACGATATGCACCGTCGTCACCAGCATCCTGGCGGGCTACAGCTTAAGCCGCTACGATTTTCCATTCAAGAAAGTCCTGAGTCTGATCATCATCGGCGTGCAATCGGTGCCGCCGATCACGCTGATGATTCCTTATTTCGGTCTGATCGTATGGCTGGGGATTTACAACTCTTATGCGGCGCTGGTGCTGACTTATATGGTATTCACATTATCATACGCCATCATCATGATGACTGGTTATTTCAATACCTTGCCGCGCGACCTGGACGAGGCGGTCATGATTGACGGCGGCGGCAGCTTTGTGACGCTGTGGCGGATTCTGGTGCCAATCTCATTGCCCGGTATTGTGGCGGTGGGCGTTTATACCTTTATGCTGGCTTGGAACGAATTCCTCTTCGCGCTCACTTTGACGCGGACGAATGATATGCGCACGGTGCCGATAGGCATTCACCTGCTCATGGGCCAGCATTCTTTTGAATGGAACCAGATGCTGGCGCTGAGCGTGCTGGGCTCGCTGCCGGTTTTGATACTCTTCCTCTTGTTCCAGCGCTATTTCATCGCCGGTATGTCCGCAGGGTCGGTTAAAGGGTAAACTAGGCGCCGCGAGACCTGTCCGATCACCACGAGATGAAGATGCCATTATGTTAATCAATATGAAGGACCTGCTGGCCGTTGCCCGCGCGAACAAGTTTGCCGTGCCGGCCTACAACATCAGCAGCAACATGCTGCTTAGCGGCGCGATAGAGGCGGCGGAGGAAGCGCGCGCGCCAGTCATCATCGCCATCCATCCCGACGAGTTGGCTTTTGTGGGGACGGCTTTCGTCAAGATGGCGCTTGAACTGGCGCATGAAGCCACGGTTCCGGTCGTGATCCACCTCGATCATGGCTCGTCGCTGGAGCAAGTGATGGGCGCCATTCGCGCCGGCTTTACGTCCGTCATGATGGACAAATCGATGCTGCCGCTGGAAGACAATATCGCCGCCTGCAAGGAGATAACCGCCTTGGCGCACGCGGTAAATGTGTCTGTTGAGGGCGAATTAGGCACCATTGGCGAGCTTGATGAAGAGGCGGAAGCGGGCGCGGACGAGGTCGTTTTCGTCGAACCGGATCAGGTGAAGATGTTTGTTGACGCGACCGATGTCGATACGTTGGCGGTGGCGATCGGCACTTCGCATGGCTTGTATCCGAAGGACATGAAGCCGGAGATTCGTCTGGATCTGCTGCGCGACATCAGCGAGAAAGTAGAAATTCCGCTGGTGCTGCATGGCGGCTCGGGCAATCCGGACGCGGAAATCGCGCAGGCGGTCGCGCTAGGCATTTGCAAGATCAATATCTCCGCCGATATGAAGAACGCGTTTTATCAGAAAGCGCGCGAGGTCTTGCAGAATCCGATTTTGCGCGAACCGAGCAGCATCTATCCCGCTTGCATTGAGGCGATGAAGGTCGTCTGCCGTCAGAAATTCGACCTGTTCAGCACGACGGGCAAAGCGGCGCTCTATTAGCGGCTTCCGCAGCGCGCCTGCGGTGCGAACTTGATACGTAGAGACCGCGTGAGTTTCAAGGTGTGAGCGAGCAAATCGCGCTCGGCTTCTGCAATAATGTCGATTATGAGATCGTGTGGGATAGCGCGGTTTTAGACGAACTCGTCGTCCGCTACCAAATCGAAGCCGATGAACCCAATGCGCGCGCGCCGATTCAATCAGAGCGCGACCTGATTGTCTCGATGTTGGGATATATGAAGGCGGGTGAAGGCGGCGAGCGGTTCGTTGCCAGTTCAGCGATTATTGAGAAATTCGCCGCGCGCTTTGAGAAGAAGATCACGCTCGGGGGCACATCGGTCCGCGCCGCCATCGCCATGCAAAAGCTGGGCCATACCGCGGCTCTGCACCTGATTACGCAGAATGAGCAGGTTCGCCGCCTCGTACCACGCGAAAATCCCTTTGTGTGCAGCAACGAAAGCGACACCCTTTATCCGCATCTGATCGTGCAATTCGGGGTGGGAGACCGGGTATGCGCCGGCGCGATTGACATCCGCGCTCGCCAGTCTAATCGACTCATTTACCACTGCAACACCGATAGAATCGCGATGAGAATCAATCCGGACTTCGCCGACCTGGTATCTGGCGCGCAAGCGCTTCTGATATCGGGCTTCAACGCAATGCAGGACAAGCGTCTGCTGGCGGATCGACTGGCCACCGTGTCACAACTACTGGACAGTCTCCCAGTCGCGGCGACGGTATTTTTTGAAGACGGCGGTTATTATGACCCCGCGTTTCGGCAAGTAATTTATCGCGCGCTTGCGCGGCGGATCAGTGTTTACAGCATGAATGAAGATGAGATGCAGGCGCATCTCGCGCGCAAGGTGGCGCTGCAGGACGCGGGGCAAGCGCGGGCTGCGCTGGCGGATTTGCGCCGAATTATCCCGGCCGAGACAATCGTACTGCATACGGGGAATTGGGCGCTTGCCCAGGGAGAAGGCGCAAGCCGCTACCGAAGCGCCCTCCATGCGGGCGTCACCATGGCGACGACGCGATTTCGCTATGGCGACGAATTCACAGTGGCGAACTACCGAGAAATCGAAAGCAGGCCGCCGAGCGACGATAACCGAGCTTTCGCCCGCGCAATTGAATCGACAGCGGGGGGCGCGTTCTGCTGTGTGCCGGTGGCTGAAGTTGAGCAGGCGAATGGCACGACGATTGGCTTGGGCGATGCCTTCGTCGGTGGATTCTTGCCGGCTTTGCTAACATAGCGGCGGACGCGATCTCAGAAATTGCGCCCGCGCCTGCGCGCATCGCCGACGCGCTGGGTAACGCCAAGGGAATCGAGATGTTCCAAAAGGGCGATGGCATATTTGCGCGAACTGCCAAACTTGTCGCGAAGGGTCTTGGCGTCGATCTCACCAGAGTCGCTGATGTGGCGCCGGATTTCGGCGACGAGCCGCTCGTAGCTTTCGACGGCGAAGGCGATATTGTCGTTGACATTAACGATACGCCGCAAGTCGCTTAAGGCGCGCACAGCATCTTCACCGGCGATTTGATTGAGCTCGGCGATACCCGGCGGCGAATACGGGTCGGCTTCAAGCGCTTGCATAACACGCGCAACCTTCCGCTTCTGGTCGTCGGTGAAGCGGATCGTGTGCTCGCGCAGACGAACGAAGTCGAATTCGAGCGCCAGCCGATCTTCGCCTGCAATCAGCGCGTCAAACAGGCTCGGTTTAATGTTCAGCCGGCTACGAATCTCGGGGCGCCGCATACCCAGCCGCAGCGGATTCGCCTGATGGTAGCGGCTCAGCAAGGACACAATATTGTGGTAAAGCTGCCCCCAAGATTGTGCCGCCCAGTAAAGTTTCGAATCGAATTCTATGATCAAGCCGCCGCTCTGCGCCTCGTCGAGGGCGGACGAGAGTTCGTCATCATTGAAGCCAAGCTTCCGCTGCAGCTCGCTGAGTTTCTGGGGCGCATCGCCCTTGGCAGCCAGCGCCAGCCGCTCGCCCGGCGACCCGCGCAAGCGCAGCTCGAGCTCACTGATGATCTGCGGCTGAAATCGCTTTAGGCGGCGCCCCGGATGGGCATTGACAATGAGGCCGCCGCCGATAGTCTCGGCGGGCGAGGGATAGCGCAGGATGAAGCGATCGCCGCGTGACATAGGCAAGGAATCGCGCAGGCGCAATTGCAGCCAGCCGCAGCCGCCGGGCGGCAGGGTATCCGCGTCAAGCAGACGGACGTTGGCAATTGATTCGGCGGCGCCGGAGAAGATCTTAACTTCGGCATTGTGCGCCAGCGGCCGCGCGATATCGCCCAACTGCGTGAAATGGGCGTCGGCGAGCCGGGTTGGGCTCATCTGGCCCGGATGCGTTAAGACATCGCCGCGCTGGATATCGGCGCTGCTGAGGCCGGCGATGTTCACCGCGACGCGGCTGCCGGGCAAAGCCGTTTCAAGGTCGCGCTGGTAGCTTTGAAGCCCGCGGACGCGACCGGCAATTCCAGCAGGCTGCAATTCAATGTTATCGCCAACGGAGAGCGTTCCGCTGGATAGCGTGCCGGTAACCACAGCGCCGAAGCCGCTAACGACAAAGACGCGGTCGATTGGCAAACGCGGCTGGCGGAAATTGACGCGCAATGGAAGTTCAGCGAGCGCCAGCCGCAGCGCCTCAACCAGCTGATCCAAGCCTGCGCCAGTCTGCGCTGAAACGGCAACAAGAGGGAGCGCGCCTAGCTGCCATTCGGCGAGGAGATCTTCGACCTCGAGCTTGACCAGTTCAATCCATTCGGGATCGTCAATGAGATCTATCTTGCTGAGCACGACGATGATGTTCTGGATATCCAGCAAATGCAGGATGGCGAGATGCTCACGGGTCTGTGGCATGATGCCTTCGTCCGCGGCGATGACGAGCAGGGCGGCGTCGATCCCGCCGACGCCGGCCAGCATATTCTCGATGAAGTCGCGGTGGCCTGGCACATCAACGATGCCGATTGTTTCGCCCTTTGGCAGATCGAGCCAAGCGAAACCGAGATCGATGGTCATCTGGCGGCTCTGCTCTTCAGCGAGCCGATCGGGGTTGATGCCGCTCAGCGCTTCAACCAGCGTTGACTTGCCATGATCCACATGCCCGGCAGTCCCAATGACGCGCATCAATCAGGCGTCGCCCAGGCGGTCAACGGTGAAGCGAGTATTGGCGTTGAACCCGTCGGTTGTGTCATTGACATCGTATTCGTGTAGCATCGCCTGATAACGCTCGCGATAAAGTTCGGCGCGGGCGCGTTCGAGGCGCCAAAGCCGTTCAAGATTGCTGCGCAAGCCTGGAAGCGCGCCCTCGACATCATCAATGCGCTTGATGAAGTTTGAGAATTCGCGGTCGTGATTGCGCCAGACCTCATCGCTTGATAGCGTCAATTGCTTCCAGCGCTTTTGGTCTTCATCGCGCCAGTCGTTCCACTCTTCGCGGAAGCGCTCTTCGCTAAGCCGCTGCATCTCGGAGGACTCGCCGATGCGCCGCTCTAGCCGATCGCCAATGCGATTAAAGTCATCAACGATGCGTTTCATTTCGCGATAAGCTTGCGCCCAGACTTCGAATCGCTCGATGTTTTTTTGCAATTCTTCGTCGTGAACGCCGAACCGTTTCGTGAGCTCTGCCAGCTGCTGGTCGCGCTGTTGAACCATAAGCTGCTGCTGATCGATGAATTGCTGGATCTGGTCGCGGCGTTCACGGTCGAGATTGTTGAAATCCTGGATTCGGCGTTCGTTCCGGACGGCCAGGTCTTCAAGGAGCGCCAATTTGGGTTGCTGGCTATCGACAGATCGCTTGAACTCGGGCATTTCGGTTTCGAGCTCCGCCAGCCGCCGGGCGTCAGTGCGCCGCTGTTCTTCAAGGAAGCTGAGGCGCCGGTCGGGACCTTCGAGTTTTTTTGTGAGGTCGTCAACTTCCTGGTTTAGCAGGCGCATTGCGTTGGTCAGGCGATCGCCTTCGGTCTGTACGTCGCTGATGTTGGTGAGCTGCCGTTCCAGACGGTCGGCTTTTTCGCCCAACTCCGCCACCGCGCGCTGGATATTTTCGCGCTGCAGCTCCAGGCGCCGTTCAGCTTCGCGCTCGGCGGTGAGGCGGCGGGCTTCGGCATTTTCCAGCATTTGCTCCATATCCTGGCGCACCTGCTCAATGATGTCATGTTCCCTGTTGGCTGGCAGCACTTCATGTTTAATCATGGCTTGGTCGGATTCCACCGTATTGACGCGGCGCTGCATGGTATCGACCGAATCCGATTGCAGGGCGACGCGTTCCTCCAGCGTGGCGATAAGCGCCTTGTCACGGCGGCGTTCCTCATCCAGCCATTCAATCATGCTGGCAATTTGATTGATTTCCATTGCCTCATCTCCGATCGCCACCGCCCGGTGGGAAAGATTACGGATTAAGGCGATTATAACAGTTACCTTAGTCCGCTTCAATCATAGCGCGTTTGGGGTGTGGTGAATTTCATTGATAGCGCGACAAACCCTCATCCCCGAAGGTCTATGTCTACGCGACCCGGCCCCTTGCCGTAGTGCAGTGTCTACGCGCACCCCACAAGGAAGGAAGGGGAGTCTTTCAAGCGCTTTGGCAATATGTAAGCCCCTCCCTCATTTTGCGCCGCGTAGACACAGGCGGTCGGGGAGGGGTTTGGGGTGGGGGCAAAGCAGCGAGTATCCAGCAAATTCACCACTCCCTTGACAGGCGGATGTCGCAAACGTATACTCCCTCATCATGTAGAAAGGTTTCGCGTCGTGGAATCCGTTCGCGCCCATCATCACCATAGTCTAAGTCTTGCCAGAGCGATGGGCGGCGCTTAGTTTCTTCACGTCACCAATTCTGAATGCCCTGCCTCGCTCATTTGCGGGGCTTTTTTGTGCAAAGGAGTCGCGATGCTCGCTGTTATTGATTATGGCGCGGGAAATCTGCGAAGCGTCTTGCATGCGCTGAAACACCTAAGCGTCGCTGATATGCGGCTTGTTCAGCGGCCCGATCAGCTTCAGGGGGCGGAGAAAATCATCTTGCCCGGCGTTGGCGCATTCGGCGCGTGCATGGCGCAGATGCGCAAACAAGATCTGGTCGAGCCCTTAAGGGACGCGCTGGCGGCTGGCGTGCCTTATTTGGGAATCTGCGTCGGCATGCAGATGCTGTTCGAGCTTGGCGAAGAGATGGGAGAGCACGCGGGCTTAGGCATTCTCGGCGGCCGAGTAGTTCGTTTTCCACACTTCGCCGATCGCAAGGTGCCGCATATGGGTTGGAATCAGCTTAATATCCGCCGGAAATCCGACTTGTTGCATGGCTTGGGCAAGGAAAACTTCGTCTATTTTGTCCACAGTTATTATTGCGCGCCGACAGACGGCGATATCGTGGTGGCATCGGTGGAATACGGAGTTGAGTTTGCCGCTTTCGTGCAGTCGGGCAACATTTATGGTGTTCAGTTTCATCCGGAGAAGAGCCAGAATATCGGGTTGCGAATCCTGTCGAATTTCTTGCGGATTTAGGAGCGAGCAATGATCATCTATCCAGCTATAGACCTGCGGGGCGGCAAGGTGGTTCGGCTTCGCGAGGGCGATAGAGAGCGGCAGACGGTATTCAGCGACGATCCGCTTGCGACGGCGAAGTCTTGGATTGAACAAGGCGCAACCTGGATTCACATGGTCAATCTGGACGGCGCCTTTGACGGCGACAATGAAAGTCTGGGCATCTTGGAGCAGGTGGCGAAGCTGGAAGTCCACGTTCAATATACGGGCGGCTTGCGTGATTTAGCAGCCCTCAAGCGGGCTCGGGATACCGGCGCTAGCCGAATGGTAATCGGAACGATGGCGGTGCGGGAACCGGCCAGCGTTGCCGATGCGGTAGCGCGATTTGGAGAAGAGGCGATTTGTGTGGCGCTAGATTCCAAAGATGGCATGGTTGTATCACACGGCTGGACTGAATCTTCCGCGCATAAACCGGTGGACCTGGGCGCGCGGCTGTTCCGGTATGGCGCCAGGCACGCGCTGTATACCGATGTCAGACGCGATGGGGCGCTGAGCGGCGTGAATATTGACGATACTGTCGAATTGGCGCGGGCTACTGGTTTAGGCGTAATTGCATCGGGCGGCGTCAGTCAGCTTTCGGAGATTGAACAGCTGGCGCGAAGCGGCGCCATCGCAGGCGCGGTCATCGGCATGGCGCTTTACCAGAATCGATTCACGCTGACGGAAGCGCTGCGAGCAGCGGGAGGCGCTTGAGAATGTTGGCGAAGCGAATCATACCTTGTTTGGATGTTCTGGAAGGCAGGGTGGTCAAGGGCGTTAATTTTGTCAATCTGCGCGATGCTGGCGACCCGGTAGAGCAAGCGATGATTTACGATCGCGAAGGCGCGGACGAGCTGGTCTTTCTCGATATCACGGCATCGCATGAAGCGCGCGCGACTATGCTGGAGATGGTCCGGCGGGTAGCGGACAGCATATTTATACCATACTGCGTCGGCGGCGGGATTCGAACAATTGCGGACATCCGCGAGACCCTGCTCGCGGGCGCGGACAAAGTCTCGATTAATAGCGCGGCGGTCCGCGATCCGGAGTTGATATCAGCGGGCGCCTGGGGCTTTGGCAGCCAATGCATCGTAGTCGCCATTGATCCGCGCCGGGTTGACGGCCGGTGGGTGGTGCATATCAACGGCGGGCGGATTCCCACGGACAAAGAGGCGGTGTCTTGGGCGAAGGAAGTGGAAGACCGCGGCGCCGGCGAGATACTGTTGACGAGCATGGACAAAGACGGCACCAAATCCGGTTACGATATTGAGATGACGCAGGCGGTCGCCGATGCCGTCTCGATACCGGTGATCGCGTCCGGGGGCGCTGGCAGCGAGGAGCACTTTCGCGAAGCTCTGCAAGAAGGCGGCGCTGACGCCGCGCTGGCCGCGAGCCTGTTTCACTTCAATGAATTGCGTGTTGCCGATCTGAAGCGCTATCTAAACGATCGCGGTGTGCCCATACGCCTGACCGGATGGGAGGCTCATGATGACGCTTGAAGCGGCAGCCATAGAAGCTATCAAATGGAATGAGCAAGGTCTGATCCCAGCGATCGCGCAGAACGCGCAAAGTCGCGAGGTGCTTATGCTGGGCTTCATGAATGCCGAGTCGCTTAAACGAACGCTCGATGTGGGGCAGGCGGTGTTCTGGAGCCGGCAACGTGGCAAGCTATGGCGCAAAGGCGAGACATCGGGCAACACCCTGGCAATAAGAGAAATACGAATAGACTGCGACGCCGATGCGCTGCTGCTGCTGGTTGAGCCGGCGGGGCCAACCTGCCACACCAATGCCGAAAGCTGCTTCTTTCGCCGGTTTGAAGAGTTCATCGCCGAGCCGAAGCGATATTGACCGGGGGTAGACGTGGACGATATGCTGGATCAGTTAGAAGCGATAATCCGAGATCGACGCAGCAATCCGGTGGCGGGGAGTTATACCAGCCTGCTTTTTGCGGAGGGGCGCGAAAGGATTGCGCAGAAGGTCGGCGAAGAAGCGGTCGAGGTTTTGGTCGCCGCTTTGAGCCAGAGCCGGGAGGCGCAACTGGATGAACTGGCTGATCTGATTTATCACCTGCTGGCGCTGATGGTTGACTGCGATTTGTCGCTTGACGACGTCAGGCGACGACTGCGGGAACGCCATCAAGCGCGCTGAATACCTAATCGCCGGCTGCCGCGCGTTCCCGGTATGCGTTTGGGCTGAGATACCCTTGCCAGCGAGGTTTGGTACTCATCAACTGCATAATCTGATCCATGGCATCGCCGCTAAAGTAGGCGATGTCAACAACCTTCGAGTTCGGCCGCGCAGGTTCGTCGGCTGATGCCACCAAGACAGTCAATATCATCCGCGCATCGGCAAAAACCAGGGACAATTGGTCTTGCGGCGCCTGGCCCGGATCAGGCGTATAGACCGCCGTCGGCTCACCATAGTTTGCGATGACTTCGCCGAGTTCGTTTATCGGCGCCAGGCGCAGGAGAATCACCGCCACCGCTTCGGATACTGCGCCATCCATGCCCAGCTGATGGCCTATTTCGCAGCAGGCGATGCCCGTTTCGTTGGCAAATTGGAATCCGCTGCGCACATTCTCGATGACGGCATATCCGGCCGCCTCGACGATTGCGCGGGCATCTTCCATGGATGTTTCGCCCGGGACGATGTTTTGCCAGCAAGGCGGCGCGCATGGCTCCCCGGTCATTAGACTCGTGTCCACCAGGAAGCTATCAGTGAGCGAGCTAAAGTCAGGCGGACCAATGCTGACGTTTCCGGCGCCTTCCAGAAGATCGCGCAGTTGGAAGATTGTGGGCGCGCCGCGATCAATTGGCTGTTCGCCCAGGTAAATCAGCTCGAGGCTGCCGCCATTTTGCCGCGCGCGGATGGCGGGCGTGCCGGAGACAAAAGCGGATTGGGCAAGCTGCGTATCGATCAGGAACTGCATTGAGCGGTCGACGCAGGCGCCCAGAGCGTCCGCGTCTAATTCGAGCAAACCGGCGGTATCGGCGATCAGGTTTTCGAGAGTCCCGCGCCGCGCGAATTCAAATAACAGATCATGGCTATCCCAGAAGCGCGTTAAATCCTGCGCGGCGACGCATTCCGCTGTTTTGGCCATAGACGTCGAGTATTGCGGATTAACCAGGGGATAGAAGCGAAACTCGAATTGCGCCTTGCCGGCTCGCACGTATTCTTCGATCAATGCATCCACATTGGTCTGATAAGACTGGCAGTGCGGACAAAGGAAGTCTTCAAAGGCGACGATAGTGATTGGCGCCTGTGGATCGCCCAGGACGAAGCCGCCGTCGGCGCGCCTAAAGGTCTTGAGCCCGGCATAGCGACCCTTCTCAATCAATACGGGGTCGGATGTAGCCGGGCGGATTGCGTTTACGATCGCGTCGTGGTGCTCCGGCAATGCGAGCGCGATGGGCAGTGGCTTGGCATCGCCGTATTGAACGAATAAGGCTGGGGCAGCGCTTGCGCCAAGTGTTAGGCCGTAGCGGGCGTCAATCTCATATTGGCTGGCGCCCTGCGCGCATTCCGTGAGCGCGGCAGGATCTTGCTGCAGCGCGTCGGCAAAGGCGCGGATGGATTCTTCGGCAAAGCCGCGTGTCGATACGAGATCGAACATGAGGTCGCGCGCGCGCCAGAATTGACCGGGACGCAAGCGGTCGGCGCATTCCACCAGGCTGGCGCTGTGAACCGATAGCGCGGGATCGATCACGGGATAGACGCGGTATTCGAATTGCGCCTTACCGGTCTCGACATAATGCTGAATAAAGCGCCAGATAATGGGCTCATAGTTTTGGCAGCTGGTGCAGAGGAAGTCAGAGAATGCAATCAGTTTGACATCAGCTTCGGGGCGGCCCAGCACAAAAGCGCCATCGGCGGCGCGCAAGTTTGGGATATTGGAATATCGGTCTAGGCTGCCGTCCTGCGCCTGCGCCAGGAGCGCGGAAATGCAAGCGCAGAATGCAATTAGTATGATCCTCAATTGTCGCGACATGGTCATTCCCCCGTCCGCCTTTGCGGCGATAAGTCTTGCACAAATGCGCCAGGATTCAATGCTTGTGTCGCGCGCAATTGTGGCATTAGACTAGCGTCTATGGGACTGAGTAAAATCTAGTAAGTCATGCGGCAATTGACAAGCAATCCATAGAAAATGCGGGCGAGACAAGCCTCGCCCCTACAACTCCTCGATTTTTATGAGGATTGCCGCCATGCTGC
Source organism: Chloroflexota bacterium (assembly GCA_028875185.1). Taxonomy (GTDB): domain Bacteria; phylum Chloroflexota; class Anaerolineae; order Aggregatilineales; family Phototrophicaceae; genus UBA6055. Next base: position 47,741 of record JAPPFH010000119.1, read on the forward strand.
AATCCTTCTTGTTTCTTACTCGGAAATACATGGAGAGGCGGGCGGCGCAATGCCTAAAGATCGCTATGTCAACGAAATAACATTCCACGTGCGCTACGCGGAGACGGACAGTATGGGCGTCGTGCACCACGCGGTTTATCTCGTGTGGTTCGAAGAAGGGCGCAGCGCCTACATCCGCGAACAGGGATGGAGTTATGCCGATATCGAGCGATCCGGATACTTTTTGGCGGCGGGAGACCTAAAGGCCAGGTACCGGCAGGCCGCTCGCTATGATCAGCGGGTCGCCGTTAAGACCTGGATCGAGGATTTGAAAAGCCGCGCCTTGACCTTCGGCTGCGAGATTGTTGATGCGAAGAACGATCGAATCTTGTTTGATGCTTCGCTCAAATTGATATGCCTGAATGCATCCGGCGAGGTCACGCGGATACCGGACGCCTGGTCGGCTTGGCTCGTTATCTGATGTGAAGGTTGGGCGAAAGCGCGTTCAGCTTATTCATTTCTTCGTCGAACGCGGGCAACCTCTCGCTCACAATGTTATCATTAGCGGATTGACTTATCAGTTGCGTGGGCATGTCGTTCGCCGCCTTGGTATGCAAGCGGCGTCGCGGCGATTGAGGGCGGCGCGACATTCGTGAGGGCAGGCTCGCTGTATTCGACTACGGCGGGCTTGCGTATCGGAATGTTTTGTTTCATCTAAGACTTATATTATACTCGCTGTAATAGTTTAAGTATGATGATTGCGGGAGGGTGGGCGAATGGTGACTTACGCCGAAAGACCCTGGATCAAGAGCTACGATGTCGGGATGCCAACATCGGTCGAGATTCCGGAAGTTCCGCTTCACCAGTTTTTGAAAGACACGCGCGTCCGCATACCAAACGGAACGGCTTTGATTACGCCGGCGAATCTTCCTTTACTTGGGCGTATTAGCCACTCGATCACATACGAGGAGCTCGACCGCCAGTCGGATGCGCTGGCCGCCGCCTTGGTCGATATTGGATTGAAGAAGAGCGATCGCGTTGCCATCGTCATGCCCAATTCAGTCGCGTTTGTCATTAGCTTTTACGGCATTTTGAAAGCGGGCGGCGTCGTTGCGGCGACCAATCCGACATATCCTGCCGAGAGAATGGCGCATCAGATAAACGACTGCGGCGCCGAAATAGTCTTAACGATGACGCTGTTTTACGACTTGGTGAAGGAAGTTCAGCCGCGCACAAAGGTCCAGACTGTGATCGCCGCCAATATCAAGGAGTATTTGCCGCCGCTGGCGAAGTTGCTATTCACGATTGCCAAGGAAAAAAAAGAGGGCCATTACCTTGAGGACGTAAAGCCGGGCGATTACTGGTTCCAGGATTTGCTGAGCAGACATGACGGAAAGCAGGCGAATGTGCAAGTGCTGCCGGATGACTTGGCGATTTTCCAATACACCGGCGGTACGACCGGCGTTGCCAAAGCGGCCATGTCCAAACATCGCGCCTTGGTGGCGAACATGCTGCAGACGGAAGGATTTCTGGATCTGCTGGACGCGCCGGCGGAAGCGCATATATTCCTGGGGGCGATACCTTTCTTTCACGTATACGGTTTGGTCGTTGTCGTTAGCACCAGCGTTTATCGTGGCTGCAAAGTAGTTCTCGTGCCGAATCCACGCGATATTGATGATGTGCTTGGCAATATCGAGGTATTTCGCACGACGCTGTTTCCTGGCGTGCCGGCGCTCTACAATGCCATAAACAATCACCCGAAAGTACAAAACGGCGAGATTGACCTGAGTTCGCTGCAACTGTGCTTGAGCGGGTCCGCGCCTTTGCCGGATAGCACGAAGGCGGAGTTTGAACGTTTTTCCGGCGGCTCGGTGCGCGAAGGTTTCGGCATGAGCGAAGCGCCGACGGCCACTCACGTCAACCCTATCTATAGGGAGAATCGACCGGGATCCATCGGTTTGCCGCTTCCTGAGATGGATATGCGCATCGTCAGCCTGGAGGACGACGAAACCGATGTGCCGGTTGGTGAAGTTGGCGAGCTCGTGATGGCGGGGCCGAATGTCATGGCGGGCTATCACGGCATGCTGGAAGAGACGCGGAATGTTCTGCGGGAGAAGGATGGGGCGCGCTGGCTGTACACGGGCGATATCGCGCGCATGGATGAAGATGGATATTTTTACATTGTTGATCGCAAAAAGGATATGGCTTTAATTGGCGGCTTCAATGTGTACCCGACCACGGTTGAAAACGCGATCGCAGCTCACGCCTCGGTCTTGGAAGTTGGGGTAGCGGCGATTCCGCATCCGGAGCGGGAGGGGCAGGAAGCGTTGAAGGCCTGGATCGTGTTGAAGCCGGGGGAGACATTGGAAGCCAATGATGTGATCGAGTTCTTGGGCGACAAGCTGGCGCCCTATGAAATACCGCGGCGCGTCAGTTTCATTGCTGAGCTGCCCAAAACAGCCGTGGGCAAGACGCTGCGGCGAGAATTGGCGCAAATGGAGATGGAGGCCCGCTAATTTCCAACACGATATCGCGCCGCCGCGCCCGTGGATACGCGATTAGGCACGCGGACCTGGGTTTATTGCTTACGTATCGGCGGGTCTTGTTTCGTGATGAGTTTGTCTAATGAGCGCTGATGTTAGCGATTGTGTCGCGCCGACTCCTGTGAACGTCAGCGGCTTTAGCAAAGAAATAGGCTAATGAACGGTAACGAACAATTGTCCATTGCTTACGAGCGTTTCTTGCATTATTCCGGCGATGCGAAGCTCATATTGCTCCACCCCGAGAGCAGGCTGCGTTCGCTGATATTGGCAGGTCTACTCGCTGACAAGAACGTCGCTGCATTCTATTACGCCTTGGATGTTGACGATATCAATCTGCGCAATTTTCTGCCGGGCATAGTGGGCGGATTGTCGCGGCAGCACGTCACATTTGGGCGGCAAATGAACTTATTGTCGGCGCACCTTCTCGCGGATCCGAATAAGCACTTGGATACGATTCTGCGGACTTTCATCGCCGAATTAGCGGAAATGGCCGATGGGCAGTTCTGGCTCGTGCTTGATGAGTTTGACCGCGCGGATCTCGCTGATGACGTGCAGCGTTTCGTAGAACGATTGTCTCAGCTTGCTCCTGAGCGCTGCAAAATCGTATTGAATGGCAGAACGCTGCCGCGGATGCCGTGGTTATCGATGATTGCCGACAAGCGAGCGCTTATTCTGCGCGACGGTCAAATTGTGCGGGAGGACATTTACCGCAATCGCAACGCGGAAGGCGCCAGCCTTAAGGTACTGTCGCTGGGGCCTGGCTATATATTTTTGGACGATTATCTTATCGACAGTTGGGAAGGGCATCTGCCGCGGTTGCTGTTATTCTTTGCGATGGATCGCCCGGAAGTCACGCGCAATCAGATTTGCAAGACGTTTTGGCCGAAGCTGCATATAGACCAGGCAGTGAACGTATTTCATGTGACCAAGCGACGCCTGCATAAGGCGCTTGGCATGGATGTGTTGACGCACGATGGCGCCTATTATCGCATCGCCCGAGACAAGCCATTTTACTTTGACGCCTTTGAATTTGTTGAGGCGCTGCTGGCCTGTCGCTACGGCGATCCGGTTGACCCCTTCGAGTTGTGGCAGCGCGTAGCCAAGCTGTATCGCGGACCGTTTCTGCAGGGTCATAGCGACCAGTGGATTCTGGAGCGGCGCGAAGCCTATCAGAAGGCCTATGTCGAAGCGCTGGAGAATATCGCCGATATTTGGGAAGCGCGCGCAAGTTACGAACTGGCGCTTCATACGCTAACGCGCGCGATCGATACCGATTTCACACGAGACGAGATTCATTTTAAGCTGCTTAAGCTTTACCTGCGCTTGGGCCGGCGGGCCGAGGCAGTGGCGCATTTCCGCGAGCTTGAGCGCTGGGCGAAATCGAAAAAGACGCCATTGAGCGGTCAGATTCGCCAATTATACGGCGATATTACGGCTTAGCGCCGCGCTTCAGATAGGGCGCTTGGCAAAGTCGCCCCTGGCAGGACTCGAACCTGCGACCAACGGTTTAGAAGACCGGTGCTCTGTCCACTGAGCTACAGAGGCATCAGCGGCGATTGTATGAGTGGCGCCGCGCCATGTCAATGCTACGCGCCCGCTTTTGCTCGCGCTGACGATTGTCTGTAAGCCCCTGCTGCTGTATAATTTAGAGTATTCTATAGGGTACTGTTAGTGTCCGAAATAGGCATAGAAATCAATTGTCAACTCGGCGAGTTACTGCGCCGATGAGGGTAAAAGTCTAGCGCGATTGTCAGGAGAAATGATGGCAAAAGATCGTGAGCTTATCGCCCGGCAAGAGCGTGAGTACGGCGCGGAAAATATTCAGAAACTGGAACCGCGCGAGCATATTCGGCGGCGCCCTGGTATGTATGTCGGCGGCACAGACGAACGCGCGCTGCATCACCTGATTTATGAAGTGGTGGATAACTCCATCGACGAAGCGCTGGCGGGCCGGTGTGATTACATCTCGGTGACCCTGCTAGAAGACGGAGCGGTAACCATACGTGACAATGGCGTGGGTATCCCCGTGCTCAAGCACGAGAGTGGGAAGTCGGCGCTTGAAGTGGTAATGACCGAAGTGGGCTCCGGCGGCAAGTTCGACAACGAAGCCTATAAGGTAAGCGGTGGATTGCACGGCGTCGGCGTCTCGGCGGTGAACGCGCTCTCCTCCGATTTAACGGCGACGATTCGCCGCGATGGCCATGTCTGGACCCAATCGTACGAAGCGGGAATCCCGACTGGCAGAGTGCGGAAAGGCAGAAAGCTCAAGGAGGGGGAAGAAACCGGCACCGAGATTTCCTTCGTTCCAGACTTCACGATCCTTGAAGAAAATGAATTCAGTTTCAGCACCTTGATGACGCGTTTCCGCGAGATGGCATTCGTGACGCGGAAGGTGACTATCCGCTTGCGCGATGAGCGCGTGAAGCCGATACCTAGCGAAGCAACATTTTATTTTGATGGCGGATTGCGATCGTTTGTACGCTACTTGAATCGCAACCGACGAGCCATTCACCCGATCATTCATGTCGAGCGGGATATCGAATATGTGGATCGGAATGAGAATCCCTACCGGATTGGCGTCGAAGTCGCCTTCCAGTATTCTGATGTGGCGACCACCTCGGAACTGGCTTTCACCAACACCATCAACACGCCCGATGGCGGCACGCACATCACGGGCTTGCGGTCTTCGATTACTGGTGTGATAAACCGTTTCGCCAAAAAAGCGGGATTGCTGAAGGATAAGGACGGTAATTTCTCAGGCAATGACACGCTGGAGGGTTTGACGGCAATCGTTAGCGTGAAGCATCCCGATCCGCAATTTGAGAGCCAGACCAAGGTCAAGCTGCTCAATCCGGAGGTGCAGGGCGCGGTTTCGCAAGCGGTCACGGAAACATTCAACGAATTCCTCGAAATGAACTCGCGTGAAGCGCGGCGAATCGTCGACAAGTGCATGACGAGCAAGCGCGCCCGAGAAGCGGCGAAGAAGGCGCGCGAGCTGGTGCGCAGCGGGCCGAGCCTGCTGGAAAGCAGCACCTTGCCGGGCAAGCTGGCTGATTGCTCGGAGCGGGGCGACAGCGCGGAAATTTATATTGTTGAGGGCGACTCGGCCGGCGGCAGCGCCAAGCAGGGACGTGATCGTCACTTCCAGGCGATTCTGCCATTGCGCGGGAAGATCCTGAATACCGAGCGGGCGCGGATCGACAAGATGCTCGACAACAATGAGATCAAAGCCTTGATTTCGGCGCTGGGCACGGGCATCCATGATGAAATGGATGTTGACCGTCTTCGCTATGGCAAGGTCATCATCATGACGGATGCCGATGTGGATGGCAGTCATATACGCACTTTGCTGCTGACCTTCTTCTTCCGGCATATGCTGCAGCTGGTGCAGGAGGGGCATCTGTACATCGCTCAGCCGCCAATATTTTTGCTGAAGAATGGCAAGCAAACGGCTTACGTCTATCCGAAAGGCGGCACGCCGGACGAAAACCTGCTCAAACAGGAGATTGGCCGCTTCAAGAATCCGGACAAAGTCGCGGTTCAGCGCTACAAGGGTTTGGGCGAGATGAACCCGGATCAGCTGTGGGAGACCACGATGGATCCCGACAGGCGCACACTGCTTCAAGTGACGATCGAAGACGCCGCCGATGCGGACCGGGTGTTCGATACGCTGATGGGCGCCAGCGTGCCGCCGCGCCGCAAATTCATCCAGACGCACGCCAAGCAGGTGCGCAACCTGGACATTTAATTCTACAAAGCAGAGTCTACAAGCCGGACGTCTTGGCGTCCTCTTCCGTCCAGCCCTGCGCCGTCAGGGCGGCCGCTTCGCGTTGGGCGCGCTCGAGAGGGGCGCGTTCGGCGATTGCGTGGAGTAGGGCGAAGACGAAGCTGCCTAACCCTAACGATATGACAATGAAAAGTATCGGGTGCCAGGTGAGGCCCGCGAAGCTGACGGCGTCCGGATGAAGCACCAGAACGCTAAGGCATACGGTGGGCAGGATGGCGACGAAGCACATGCCCGATAGCAGATTGAACAGCAGCGAAAGCGCGCCCCCGTGAATCGGTTTGCCCACGCGGGAACGCTGATGAACCAGAAGCCCCAGCCGCAAGACAATAGCGACGAGGGCGATCAGTACCAGCTGCTTGACAAGTGAAGGATCCATTTGCTTCAGGCGGCGGCAGCGCTCAATCTAGAAAAGCGTGTAGATAAATGGGCTTAGCGGGCTTGAACCGCCGACAACAATCAAAAGCGCGAAGACCAGCAGTGTGATGACCATCGGCAGCATCCAATAGAGTTTGCGCTTCCAGAGGAAAGCCAAGAGTTCGCCCAGGACACCCAGGCGCATAAAGAAGTCTTGCAGCGCGCTCGGTGAATTGTCGTCGCGTTTTGCGTTTGTCGTCATGATGTCTCCCCGTCAGGCACTCATGATTCAGGTAGGTTTCCGTACGATATGCGAACCGAGCACCAGCATGTCGATGTCGCTGTTACGGAAGGTATTGTAGGCTTCGCGCGGCGTGTTGACAATTGGCTCGCCACGCAGATTGAATGAAGTATTGAGAACGATTGGCACGCCGGTCGCTTCGCCAAATTGCTGAACGATATCGTAATACCGTGAATTGGTCTCGCGATCAATGGATTGGAGCCGGCCCGTGCCTTCGTGGTTGACAGCGTGGATTTCGCTCTGTTTCTCTTCTTTTATCGGCGCCACCATCAACATATAGCGTGGCGTATCATGATCGGCGACTTGCGGATAATCGAAGTATTCCGGAGCGCGCTCCCGCAGCACGACGGGCGCAAAGGGGCGGAAAGGCTCGCGGAATTTGATTTTCGTATTGACGATTTCTTTCATATCAGCGCCGCGCGGATCGGCTAGAATGCTTCGGTTTCCCAGGGCGCGCGGTCCCCATTCGAATCGACCTTGATGAAAGCCGATGACTTGCTGTCGTGTCAGGGCGTCAACAATCGTCTCCGTGAGTTTGCGCTCGTCAGCAATGGTTTCATACTTTAGCGCTTCCTCATCCAGGAAGGCGCGGCACTGTTCATCGGAAAAACTGCGGCCGTAGTAAGCATGCTTTTGAACCCACTTGCGCGGCTTGCCCAGCACCGTATGCCAAGCCCAAAGCGCTGCGCCAAGCGCGCCGCCATCATCGCCGGCCGCCGGCTGAATCCACAGTTCCTCAAATGGCGTTTCATTTAAGATTCGCCAGTTCGCCTTGGTATTCAATGCCACGCCGCCAGCCATGACCAGCTTGCTCAAGCCGGTGCGCTGGTGCAAATGAATTGCGATTTTGATCAAGGTATCTTCGGTAAAATGCTGGATGCTGGCGGCGACATCGGCGTAGTATTGATTTGTCTCCATCTCCCGCCGCTCGGCCGATCGCTCAGGATTCGTGCGCATGGTGAAGAAATCGGATTCGTCATTGCGTTTCTCGCCGAAAAGGTCGAGGAATTTGCTGCTGTAGCTCTGCGAAGTCGAGCGGTGGAAATCGAAATAATCCATATTGAGCTTGAAGGCGCCGTTACCTTCATCAGCAGAGACGATATTCTCAATCTTGTCCAAATACCGAGGCGAGCCGTAGGGGCTCATGCCCATCACTTTGTATTCGCCATTGTTGACACGAAAGCCCAGCCAGGCGGTGAAGGTGGAGTAGAGCAAGCCCAAGGAGTGCGGAAAGCGCTGCTCTTCAAAGAGTTCGATCGTTGGCGGCGCGTCCGCTTCTTCGCCGAGCGAACTCTCGCCCTGTCCAAGGGTGGTAGTCGTCCATTCGCCGACGCCATCGACGGTCAAGATAGCGGCATCTTTGAATGGGCAGGCGAAGAATGCGCTGGCCGCGTGGCTCATGTGGTGATCGCAAAACAGTATCTTGTCGTACGGGACGCCAAGCCCGCGGGCGATGTGACTGCGCACCCAGAGTTTGTCGCTCAGCCAGGTCATCATCGATTCGCGCCAGAGCCCGGACGAACGGGGGAAGGTGTTCAACGTAGTTTGCAGGATGCGCTCGAACTTCTGCAGTGGCTTCTCGTAAAAGACGATGTAATCCAGATCCTGCGCCTCGATACCGGCTTGGCGCAGGCAGAATTCAGCCGCCAATTGGGGAAAGCCGTTGTCATGCTTAACGCGCGAAAAGCGCTCTTCCATGGCGGCGGCGATAAGTTCGCCACCGTGGAGCAGGGCGGCTGCCGAGTCGTGGTAGAAGGCGGATATGCCCAGAATATACATCGCTAGCCTTGTTCACGCGCGGAGGCGATATCGGTCGGCGTCGGCTCGCGTTCCATCCAGACCGCGGCGCCTTTCCGTTTGCGCAGGGGGTCCATGAAGATGGCTGATAGCAGGCCGAAGGGTACCAAGATGGTGCAGTAAAACGCGGTGGCGATGAAGCGTCCGTTAAGGTCGGCGACTATTGCCGAATTGACGCTGAATCTTTCCCAGGCGATCTTGAAAAGATTGTTCAAACCTTTGCTCCCCTGCGGTGGCGCAAGCATGTTTCAAGCAATCGGCATCGCCAAAGGCGACCGCCGGATCACTTTTCTAGGTTAGACTGATTCAGAAAGTCAAGCAAGGCGTTTCGAGCGATATCATGACCGGATTGGTTCCAATGGGTGTCTGCAACGAAATAGGGCGATATTCCAGCTCGGACAGCGTCTTCAAGCGCAGGCGTCAGGTCCAAGAATGAGATGCCAATCTCATCTGCCAGCTCCCTCAAGACTTGACGCTGCACATGCAGGTTTGGTTCTAAATACTTCAGTCCGCCCACATTGAATTCAAGCGACTCGATGTTGATGAACTTCTGCTTGCTTTCATCATCCAGATAATTCCAATATATCTCCGTTTTTGTCGGAATATACATCAAGATCAGATTCCCGTCAGACGCTGACACGGCGGAGGCCAGTTCGCTGACGCTCGTCCGGGTTGCCTGCATAAGGTGGCTTTCCATTATGTGTTCCTTCTTTAATCGAAGTTGCGGCAGGAAATACCGGTAGAAAACGACTGGAGTAGGCGGCTCAGTGTGAGCTATGAGCGGATAATGACATGTCCGTTCTACTGCCCGCAGCGCAACTTCACTTAGGAATTGGAGCAAACGAAACACGATCGAGTAGTCGAGTGTGCTTTTGTTCAAATGGGGCAAGTCGCGCCAAGTCAATCCAATGGATTTCATCCAGGGGATGTACCCGTTGTCGGGCAAGTCGTTTCCTGCAAAGTACGCGAGCACGGTCGTATCCGGCTTCCGCGGCAAAGCGAAGGTTTCGAAGAGCCGCTGCTGTTCAAGCGTGCCACTTCCTGGTATGGCCAGAACCAGCATGGAATCCGAAAGATCCAGCCAGAATGGTCGTTGAATACTTTCGGCGGCGGTGAACGAGTCGCCAAGCACGACCAAATCGACATCGTTTGGCCAGGGCTCCTCATTGCGGAATCCGTGAACGTCTCGCTTGTAGGACACGCGATAGGGTTCAAAGGGCTGGGCGTCTTCCTTAGATATACAAGCCCCGGGATAGTTGTAAAGGTCGCCGTTCAACGGAGTCACGACATATTCTACATCCTCCGAAGCGGGAAGTTGGCGCGCGCCATGCTCGGTGTTCAGACGATAACCTTTACGATCCTGATATTGCGGCATGTCTCGAATGAGAATGCTCGGCAATTGTAGAAAGGCAAGCTGCAAGGCGATTTCCAAAAATACTACGGTGATTAGCAGTATGGCTAGCGCTCGCAGCGAGGCGATGACGAAGTACCGCAGCATCTTGGCTCCTAAGCCTTCTTCGCCTTAAAGGCTACGGCTACCGATACGCAAGTACGATGCCGTCTCATCATATGAAGCGCAACCTAAATGTTCTGCGTCGCTTGCTGCATACGGGACCGACAGTATAGTCACCGTCGGGCGGCGACGGCACGAGCCTCGGAACGCAATTCAATTGTCCGCGACAGCCGGATCACTTTTCAAGGTTAGACTGATTCAGAAAGTCAAGCAAGGCGTTTCGGGCGATATTATGCCCTTGTTGATTCCAATGCGTGTCGGCGAGGAAAAATGGTTGAGCGCCAGCGTCGATCGCCGCGGAAAAGTGGGGAGTCAAGTCCAAAAAATCTATGCCAATCTCATCCGCTACGTTTCGCATAACTTCACGCTGCGTGGCCAGGTTGTCGTCAATCTTATTCAGACCGGTCAGTTTGCGGTCGCGCGATTCCGCGGCGATGATTTTTTCCTTGGTCGCCGCGTCTAGGTGGCGCCAATATAATTCGGCTTTATGGGGAATGTACATCAGAATGAGCTCGGCGCTTTCGGCTGCCAGCGCTGAGGCCATTTCGCTGATGCTGGTTTTGACGAGGCGCAGTTTTTCGCTCTGAAGCAAAGACGCCTCGTCCTCGCCAAGCTGATTCAGGAACATTCTGAAGAAAGCGAGCGGAGTCGGCGGATTCGTTTGCGCGATCACGGGGTAGTGGCATTCAATAGTCGATCCCGGCGTGGCGCCTTCGCCGAGGTGAAGCAGCAGGTGGAATAGAACGGTATATTCATGCGGATTCTTATAGCGATGGGCAAGATCTCGCCGCGTCATGCCTTGGCGCAGCATGTCGTGGAATCTCTGGGAATCTTCCAAATCGTTTCCGGAAAAGAACGCGAGCACAACTGTTTCCGGCTGACGCGGCAAGGCGAAAGCATCGAAGATCCGTTGATGTTCAAGCGTGCCAGTACCGGGGACAGCCAAGACGAGCATAGATTCGGCAAGGTCTTGCCAAAATGGCCGCTGAATTGACGCGCCATTGGTGAACGAATCTCCAAGCACAACCAATGATACATCTTCGCGCCAGGGCTCAGCATTGCGGAAGCCGTGGCTGTCTCGCTGAAAGGACACCTCATACGGCTCAAATGGCGGAACGTCAGCTGGTTCTACGCAGGTGAGGTCGAACAGATCTCCAAAATGGGTCGTAATGTTGTAGTGAACATTTTGCAAAGCGGGAAATTCGTGAACGCCATGCTCCGTTTCCAGGCGGAAACCAAGCCGTTCCTCATACTGTGGCATATCTCTAATGATGTTTGGGGGCAAGAGCGGGAAGGCAAGCTGCAGCGCGATTTCGAGCGCAACGACTGTGATGAGCAGAAGTTTCAGCGCTGTTGAAATTATGTTTGCAATGACGCTCAATGCTGTTCCCGGGGAGTCCGTCAACATTCGTCTATGACCGCCAAGTATACATCGGGCGTCATGAACGTTCAATATAATCGCACGCGGACAAAGCGCTCTTTTGCTGCTCAGTCGCGGGAGAAGGGACCGCTGTTGAGGCGCGGGTCGGGCGGTGGCAGTCTGATTTAAGAAGGAGGGTCTTCAGGCGGAAGATGTTGAAGTCGGCGACTATCACCGCAGTTGCGCTGAATCTATCCCAAGTGATCTTCGACCGATAATTCAAAGGGTTGCTGCCGTTCGGAATCGAGAGGAGCGCATACTCAATTCCGACGAATATCGGCTGCGCCTGTCCGGTCAAAGTTCTTTGTTTGACCGTATCAAATAGTCAAGCAAGGCGTTTCGGGCGATATCGTGGCCTAGTTGATTCCAATGCGTGTCCGCGAAGAAATACGGCATTTCGCCCTCAGCGACCGCTGCGGCCAAGGGCGGCGTCAGATCCAGAAAAGCGATGCCGATTTCATCCGCCACTTCTCGCATTGCGTCACGCTGCGCGGTCAGGTTGTCATCTATCGCTTCCAACCCGCTTAGATTGCGGTTGCGCGATTCGACGTCAATTATCAATTCTTTGGTTGCGGCGTCCAGATAGCGCCAGTAAAGCTCGGCTTTCTGCGGTATATACATCAAAATGAGCCGGCCCGCGTTCGCTTCCAAAGCCGACGTCATTTCGGCGATGCTTTCTCTGACGAGGCGCAGTTCATCGCTCTGAAGCAAAGACGTCTTGTCCCTGCGGAGCAGCGGCAGCGTTTGCCCGAAGAAGGCCACAGGCCTAACTGGATCCGTTTGCGCGAATACTGGGTAGTGGCAATCAACTGCGGCATGCGCGGCGGAATGGAAGAGGAATTGCAACATGCGGAATATGACCGAGTAATCAAGCGGATTCTTGCCGAGATGGGCAATTTCCTGTCGTGTCATGCCTTGACGCAGCATGTTGGCGTAGAACAGCGTATTGTCCAGATCGTTGCCGGCAAAGAATGCAAGCACAACCGTTTTCGGCTTTCTTGGCAAGGCAAAGGCGTCGAACAGCCGCTGCTGTTCCAGCGTGCCGGTTCCTGGAACCGCCAATATGAGCGTAGACTGGGAAAGGTCCTGCCAAAATGGCCGCTGAATCAACTCGGCCGCCGTGAACGAATCGCCGATTATGACCAGGTCGACAGCTTCGGGCCATGGCTCAACATTGCGGAAGCCGTGTCCATCTCGCAAGAAGGACACTTCATACGGCGCGAATGGCTGCGCGTCAGCCGGCTTTAAGCAGGTTAGGTGATATAGATCGCCAGATAGCGGAGTGACATCGTAGGTTACGCGTTCGCGAGCGGGATACTCGAGCGCGCCGTGCGCCGTATCCAACCGATAACCGAGCCGTTCCAGATACTGTGGCATCGGTTCAACGAGAACCTTCGGCAACCGTGGAAAGGCAAGCTGCAGCGCGAATTCCAGCGCCATCACTGTGACCAGCAAGAGAAAGAAAGCCTTCGTGGTTGCGAGCGCGACTTGTTTCAAATGAACCGCCCTGAGGCCTGATCCGCATTCGTCATCGATTGCTGGCTGTACGCGGATGCCAAGAACAACATATCATGGCTAGGTTACGATCTTATGTATAGCTCGGTTGCTAGAGAAGCTTCCGAGACTGAAGAATTATGCGGGCGGCAAGAGCCTGATTTACAGCAGGCGCGCCTCATGGCGGCGACGCTCGACGGACTGACGCTGACCATTTCCCAGGCGATTTTCAAGCGATAATTCAATCATTTGCCCTCATCCGCGGAATCGACCCGCGCGCATAGCCAAACCCGACGAATAGCGGCTGAACCGCTCCAATCAGATATCCAGGCTAGAGCGATCCAAAAAATCCAGCAAAGCCTTTCGGGCGATATTGTGGCCCTGCTGATTCCAATGCGTATCGGCGAAGAAATAGGGCGGAATTCCGGCGCGGATGGCATCTTCCAGCGGCGTAGTCAAGTCCAAGAATGAGACGCCAAGCTCATCAGCCAATTCCCGCATGACTTGACGCTGGACGTGCAGATTTGGCTCCAAATACTTCAATCCGGACACATTGTGTTCACGCGTCTCAATATCTATAAACTTCGCCTTGGCAGCGTCGTCCAGATATTGCCAATACATTTCCAGTTTCGTTGGAATATACATTATTATTAGCTGCCCTTCAGACGCGGGCAAAGCGGAGGCGAGCGCGCTGATACCCGTCTTGGTTAGCTGCAGTTGCTGGCTTTCGGTCAAGTGTTCCTCATTTTGACGAAGTTGCGGAAGAAATTTCCTGAAGAAAACCACTGGAGTCGGCGGCTCGGTGTGAGCGATAAGCGGATAATGGCAGGCGCTTTCCACAACCGGCAGCGCGGCTTCACTAAGGAATTGGAATAAACGAACGAGGACCGAGTAGTCAAGCGCGCTCTTGCCCAAATGGGCCACGTCGTGCCAAGTCCATCCTTGGTGCGCCATCCAGGCTAAGTGCCTGTTATCGTGCAAGTCGTTTCCCGCAAAGTAAGCGAGCACGATTGTTTCCGGCTTTCGCGGCAAGGCGAAGGCTTCGAAGAGCTGCAGCTGTTCAAGCGTGCCGCTTCCCGGGACAGCGAGGACCAGCATGGAATCCGAGAGATCTTGCCAGAATGGTCGTTGAATTAGTTCGGCGGCGGTGAACGAGTCGCCGAGCACGACCAGATCGATATCGTGGGGCCAGGGCTCTTCATTGCGGAATCCGTGAGCGTCTCGCTTGAAGGACACAAGATATGGCTCCATGGGCTGAGCGTCCGCCGGTGATATACAGGACCCGCGGTACAGGTCGCCGCTTAGCGCGGTCACTTCATATCGCACGACCTCCGAGGCTGGCAGTTGGCGCGCGCCGTGCGCTGTGTTCAGGCGATAACCGAGACGTTCCAGATATTGCGGCATCGGTTCAACGAGAACCGTCGGCAAATGTGGAAAGGCAAGTTGCAGGGCGATTTCCAAGGACAATACAGTGAGGAGCAAGAGCGCGAGCGCTCGCGTCGCGATTACAAAAAAGTCCTTCAACATCTTGGCTCCAAAGCCATATTGGCTTTCAAGGAGGCTGCCTAAGATATTCCGACGCGATACCACCTTATCGCTTGACAACAAAACTTTACATTTGCGTCAATTGCTGGAGAAGGGTCCGATATCAAAGTCGTCGGCGGGCGGCGAGAGTCTGATCTGCAATAAGCGCGTCTCAAGCCGGTAGATGTCGACGAGCGATTGCAGGAGAAGGGACAGACTTTGCATCTCGAGCAGTTCCTGCTTCCGCTCGTTATCCGCCTGCAGGAGAATTGACGCGATGAGCGCTATCGCCCGCGGTTGATGAGGAATCTGTCGCAGTGCCGGGCTGGCGACATTCGACGACGACAAAACCTCAAGATAGCGCATGATTAGAGGACGCAGCATGCCGCTGCACCGGCGAATAAGATCGGGCTTGTCCCCCGCCGGCAGAAAGGTTTCGACATCAGCAAGCAAGTATGGCTGGCTGTCCTCAATGCGCAAAATGCGAAAGGGCTTTAGACCGATCGCCGTAATATTCATCCGGCCCAGCGGTAGTCGCTCAACTTCTTGTATAGCCGCCTGGCAGCCAACCGCGTGAGGCGTCGCCATTGGTCCGAGCGCTTCCCGCCCGCGCTTGATCAGGACGACGCCAAAGGGTTGATTGGCGTCGATACAGCTGTTAATCATCAGCTTGTAGCGTTCTTCAAAGATATGCAGTTTGAGCCGCATACCGGGAAAAAGCACGGTATTGAGCGGAAAGAGCGGCAAAGATGCCATCAGCGCAATTTGCTCGCCAGAGCAGCTTGGATATTGGACTGCCTCTATTGTAGTGCAATACGCGAAATTGGATAAGCCAGGCGGCGGGCGCGGTTGGCTCTAGCTGTCAAGCAGGTTTTCTTCATGGAGCGCGCGGCGCAGCACCTTGCCGATGAAAGAGCGCGGCAGCGCTTCACGGAACTCGATCTCCCAGGGCACGGCGTAGGCTTCCAGACGGCGCTTGCAGAGATCCAGCAATTCTTCTTTTGACAGGCTGCTATTCGCGCGCGGCACGACGAACGCCTTGATCTTTTGGTTTCCCGCTTCTCGTCCAACACCTACCACAGCCGCTTCCAGCACTTTATTGTGCTCATACAGCACTTCTTCCACATCACGCGGGTAGACGCTGTAATCGCCGGTGAAGATCGTGTCGCGTTTGCGGCTGATAATTTTGAAGTAGCCCTCATCATCCATGACAGCGACATCGCCAGTGTGTAGCCAGCCGTCGCGCAAGACGGTCTCGTTTTCGCCGCCAGCGCGCCAGTAGCCGCCCATAACTTGCGGACCCTTTACGACTAACTCGCCGATCTGCCCGCGCGGCATATCAACGCCGCTGAGCAGATCGACAATCTTGGCATCGGTATTGGGCAAAGGGACGCCGATTGAGCCAACCTTGCGTAAGCCATAAAGCGGATTCGAATGCGTGACCGGGCTGGCTTCGGTCAAACCATATCCTTCGACGAGCCGCCCGCGAGTTAGCTTCTCGAAGGCTTCTTGCACTTCGACTGGCAAGGGCGCGGCGCCGCTGATGCAGGCTTTGATTGATGACAAGCCGAAACTGCGCACATCTTTCGCGTGATTGATCAGCGTAAACATGGACGGCACGCCCGGGAATAGCGTGGGCTTGTATTGTCTAATCTGATCGAGGACTTGCCGGAGCTCAAACACGGAGATGATCACGACTTTCGCCGCGATCAGGATGGGCAGATTCATCGCCGCAGTCATGCCGTAGCTGTGTTCAAAGGGCACGACCGCCATCACCACTTCTTCGCCATATTGGATTTCGGGCATCCAGTGGCGGGTCTGCAGCGCGTTGGCCACCAGATTGCGATGGGATAAGCAGACGCCGCGGGGCTTGCCGGTTGTGCCGCTTGTATAGGCGATTGCCGCAAGATCGGTATGCGCTACGTCAACCGCAGGCGGGCTGGGGTCTTGATCGGACATGATCTCAGACATTCGGCGACCGATGCGCTCGGCGAGAGCTTCGTCTTCGCTTGACGCTTGTTTATGCCGTCCGAATGCCGATGCGCGTCCGGTGGTGACGTGCTTGCCAATACCGGTGAAAATCAAGGTTTTGGTACCGGCTTGGCTTTGCAGCAGCTGCGCCAGTTGGCTGAATGCGCTAAGCGTAACGAGCGCTTTTGCGTCGGTCTCGCGCGCATGGCTTACAATCAATTCCGCGTTGGCGTCGGGATTGGACAAGACGACAACCGCTCCGATTTTCAAGATTGCGTAATAGGCGATGATGAATTGCGGCGTATTCGGCAAGACAATTTGGACACGATCGCCCTTATGCAGGCCTAGTTGCCTCAAGCCATGCGCAAACTGATTGACTTTGGTTTCAAGCTCGCGGTAGCTCAGTGTCTTGCCATAAAACACGGTGGCGGCGCGCCGAGGCGCCCAATCGGCGGCGCTCTCCAGAAATCGGAAGAGCGGCTGATGCGGTATCGGAATCGTATGCGGGATATCTTTGTCGTAGTGGCCAAGCCAGGGCCGACCTTTGGCAAGCTCTTCCGCCGCCGTAGCCGAGCGCCAGCTGCTTCGCTTGGTCATCCCGACAAAGCGCTCTATCGCGCGATTGACGGCTTCGTGTCGCTCCAGTTGGACTTTATGTTTCGCCGAGCCGATATCGTGGACCTCGGCGCCGGGGATCAGTTTGGCGACATCGTCATAAACGTAACGGGGAAAGTAATTGTCGCGTTCGCCGGTGATGACGAGGGTCTCATTCTGGATGTTGCGCAGCTTGGACCAAGCCTGCCATCCGTGCAAGTTGTTGTGAAACATGGACTTGAGCACATGGTATTCCGCGTCCCAGCGCCGGCGATAGCGCCAGAAGGGCAGCGCTATGTGGACTGGAATGCGAAACAATGCGGAGGCTAATTTGGGAAGTGGATATTCGCCGGCGCTAGCCACCAGAATGAGCTTGGCGACGCGCTCGGGATAGGCTTTGGCAAATTCAATGCAGATGGCGCCGCCGAAGGAATGACCGACAAGCACAAATTGGTCGGGCAAATTCAATGCCTCGATCGTGTCATGCATATCTTGGATGAGTTCCGGCATTGAGTATTGGCTGCGAGGCGCGTCGCTTTGACCGTGCCCGCGGAGATCAGGGGCGATGACGCGAAATTGATTGGCGAAATGCGCCAACTGCCATTCCCATGATTCGGCCACGCCGGCGAAGCCATGCTGGAAGAAGATGGTCTTTTCGACAGCTTGCGGCCATAGATCGATTACGCTGAGGTTCGCGCCTTGATAATCGCGTATCGGCACCTTGACGCGATAGAGGTCAAAGTCCAACTGGAAGACGGCGCGCTTGAGCCCGCGGATTCGCTTCTTCATCAGCTTTTGAAGACCTTGTTTGGCGTCATTATAGCGAAGCCGGGCGGCTAGGGAAACCGCTCACGAGTTCGCGGGAGTGGTGTATTCGTCACTATACTGCCAACCGATTGGAGAATCTGATACGCGCGAGCCAAGGCACTCCGCTACATTTGTTGAATTCTGAATCAGGAAAATTTGCTGCCATTTGTTCAAGATTCACCACTCCCAAACCGCGGGGAGTGGTGAATGTGTTGATACAACCCTCGTTTCCCCCACCCTAAATCCCTCCCCCAAAATGAGGGAGGGACTTCAAAAGCCCATAAT
>JAPPFH010000122.1 GCA_028875185.1 Chloroflexota bacterium
TCAATTCACGTTGAAATGCCTACGACCAATACCAATCAAGCCTTGTAGGGGCGACCTACTAGGTCGCCCGATTTTCTTTGTGTAACGTGGGCGGCATGATATGCCGCCCCTACATTGTTGTCAAACTGGGTAGCTCATATCCGCAATATTCACCAGTCCCCAACCTTTACAATGTCGTCGGCGCGAGAATCTCGCATAGGTCTATAATAGGGTTGTCGCGGCGCCGCAGGTGGATACGCGCTATAGGACTTCTAGGAGGATTCTCGTGAACGACCAAATGCAAAAGGAATTGTTGGCGGAATTAATCGGCACGTTCGTATTGGTTTTTGTTGGATCGGCGGCTGTATTGGTCGCGCCGGTATTTGGCGTTCTTGTGCCGGCTTTCGCCCACGGTTTGATCCTTTGCGCGCTAATTTACACATACGGACACATATCCGGCGCGCAAGTGAATCCGGCTGTTACACTTGGTCTGGCTGTAGGGGGCCAGCAAGACTGGACGAAATCCACATATTACATGGTGGCGCAATTCATCGGCGGCGTTGTTGCAGCCGCTGCGCTCGTTGCGGTCTTCCCGCAGGAGAACGCGGGCGTTGCCGGCTTCCTCGGCGAGAATGCTTACAACTTCGGTCAAACGACCGGCTTCCTCACGGGCGACTCGGTGTGGACGGCGGCGGTTTACGAAGCGATTTTGACTTTCTTCCTGGTTAGCGCGGTGTTCCAGGCGGCCGCCTACGGGCGAGCGGGCAAGCTGGCTGGCGTCGCCATCGGCTTCACCCTGGCGGCGAGCATTCTCGCGGGCGGCCCGGCGACGGGCGCATCGCTGAATCCGTCTCGCACCTTGGGGCCGGCGCTTATCGCCGGCGACACATCGCATCTGATTCCTTATCTCATCGGCATCTTCGGCGGCGGCATAATCGCCGGCTTGCTTCATGGCAACATACTGAAACCAGAGGAATAATCGGCGAATTAAGAAAGCGCCGCATCCGGTCAATTGCAGGCAGCCCCCCTACCCAACGCATTCGGAGAGGTGACGTTACCAGCGGGATCGGGATTGGCGGGCGAGCTGGTGTCATTCGTCGGGCAGATTAAGTTGCAGGTGCAGCTCGTTCAGCTGCGCCGGCTCGGCGATAGATGGCGCATGCGCCATGATATCGGTGCCGTTCTGCGTCTTGGGAAAGGCGATAACCTCGCGTATGTTGGGCGAGCCCGCCAGCAGCATCACCAGCCGGTCAATCCCCCAAGCCATGCCACCATGCGGCGGCGCGCCATACTCGAATGCCTCCAGCATGTGCCCGAATTCGCGCATGGCATGCTCCATGCTCTGGCCGATGAGCGGGAAGATTTTTTCCTGTATTGCCCGGTCGTGAATGCGGATGCTGCCCCCGCCCACCTCATAGCCGTTGCAGACGAGGTCGTATTGCGAGCCGCGCGCCGCCCCCGGGTCCGTCTCGAGCAAGTGCAAGTCCTCGGGCAGCGGCATGGTGAACATATGCTGCGACGGATCCCAGCGTTCGTTCTCCGGATCCCAGATGAACTCGGGGAAATCGATAACCCAGCAGAAAGCGAGCAGGTCGTCATCCAGCTGCAGCTCCGCCTTGAAGTGATTGCGCAGCGCATCAGTGACCGCGTAAACGACTTCGTCGCGATCCGACATGAAGAGCAGCAAATCACCGCCACCCGCACCCGTCGCCTCGATCAACTCCAGCTTCAAGTCCACATTGAAGAATTTGCCGATGGGACCGCGCAATTCACCTGAGGGGTCGGTCGGAATCGTGATGTACGCCAAGCCTTTGGCGCCGTGCCGCCGCGCCATATTTTCCAAGTCTTTCGCGACTTTCCGCAGCTGCGTGCCGCTAAGCGCGCCCGCCACATCCGGCACACGCATACACTTGACGTTTAGCCCGGCTTTGACGTTGTCCACGAATACGGGAAAGGCGCAGCGGCTTGCGATATCGCTGATGTCAATCGCGCGCAGGTCAAAGCGGATATCGGGCCGGTCTGTGCCGTATTGTTCCAAGGCGTCGCGGTAGCGGATCCGCGGAAAAGGCTCGGCGATCAGGCGCTTCTCAGGCGTGACGTTTTTGACGACAGCCGCCGCCAGCGCTTCCATCAACCGCATCACATCTTCGCGCTCGACGAAGCTCATCTCCAGGTCGAGCTGGGTGAATTCCGGCTGGCGGTCGCCGCGCAAGTCTTCATCGCGGAAGCAGCGCGCGATTTGAAAATAGCGCTCGAAGCCGCCGACCATCAGCAATTGCTTGAGTTGCTGGGGCGATTGCGGCAAGGCATAAAACAGTCCCGGCTGCAGGCGGCTCGGCACCAGAAAATCGCGCGCGCCCTCCGGCGTCGTCTTAAAAAGTATGGGTGTTTCGATCTCGATAAAGTCCTCGGCTTCCAGAAAATCGCGGATGAACTTCACCGTTTTGTGCCGTAGTAAGATGCTCCGCTGCATGACTTCGCGCCGCAAATCGAGGTAACGATGGCGCATGCGCAGCGCCTCGTCGACCTGGCTCTCATCGCGGTTGATGTAAAAGGGCGGCGTCCGCGATTCATTTAGAATGACAATTTCGTCAGCGACAATGTCGATATCGCCGGTAGGCAGCTCAGGATTGGCGGTGCCTTCGGGCCGAATCCGCACCACCCCCGCCACACGCAGCACATACTCATTGCGGGCGCTATCGGCGATCGCGTGCGCTTCGGGCGCCAATTCCAGATCGACCACCACTTGGGTAATACCCCAGCGATCGCGCAAGTCGATAAAGATCAAGCCGCCTTGATCGCGCCGCCGATTAACCCAGCCGGCCAGCTGAACCGGCGTCCCGGCGTCTTTCTCCCGCAATTCGCCGCAAGTATGTGTCTTCATCATCAGGCGATTTCTCCTCGATCAAGGGCCCGCGCTCGCGCGCGGTTGAATCAGCAGCCTGCCGCGCAGGTCAGCGCTGTAGCTTATCATGGCGCCCCTGCCAAATGTATGGTCATTATCGCCAGCGCGCGCGCGAGGAAGCACTTTACAGCCCGCTTGATGTTGACTAAACTCGGCATTATGGAGGAGCATGAACGCGGTGTCAGCAAGAGGCAGCTTGGCGCATTTATGGCGCTTGTCGGGATTATTGGTTTCGGCGCGATCCTAGCAATTGATGTCGTTGATGTGGGCCGAGAGGGCGGCATTGGTCCAGCGCAAACCATTGCGCTGGCGCTCATGGCAGTCTGCGCAATCATCGGCTTGAGTCTGATTCCATTGGGCGACGCGCCGGCATGACGCTCCCGCGCAGCCGAATCTACGCTCTTCTGATGTCGGCTGCCACAGCCGCGCTGCTTTTTTCGTTTGTAGTTTACCTGATATACGCCGCCAACCTTCTGAGCTTTCCTTACGATTACGACCAGGGCGAAGGCTTTGAACTGCACGACACTGTTCTTTACAGCCGCTTCCAACTGCCCTACGGCGACACCGAATCTTATCCCTTCTACGGCAGCATTTATCCGCCGCTCTTCCATGTGATGGCGGCGCCCTTCGTCTGGTTCTTCGGTCCCGCCTATTGGTACGGTCGACTGCTCGGTTTCCTGGGTTCGCTGCTCAGCGCCGCGGCAATCTATTACGCAGTGTGTCGCGACGGAAGGGGCAATCGCTGGATCGCGCTGCTGTCGGCGTTGGCATTCCTCAGTTCGAATTTCGTCTATCACATTGGTCCCCTTTACCGCCAGCACACGATGATGGTGACCTTCGAAACGCTGGCTGTCGTTGTGTTGGCGGGCGCCTTCCCGCGCCGCTGCAAAAGAGGCATCGCCATTGGCATCCTGTTTTTGATCTGCGCCGGCTATACCAAGCAGCTCGCCGCCTTCACTGCGCTTGCCGCCTTCGCCTGGATGTTTCTACGGCAGCCTGGGCGCGCGCTGCGCTGCCTGCTGGTTTTCGCTTTGGCAGGCGCCGCTGTATTTCTCTGGCTGAATATCGCCACGGACGGTCAGTGGTGGCTGCAGACGATTGTCGCCAACGTCAATGACATCATTCTTGATCAAGCCTTTGGCTTACTCATCCTTTGGGTCAAGCTGCATGGCTTGCTGCTCATCCCGGCGGCGTTGCTGATCATTTATGAGCTGTACCTGGACCGCCTCTCGCTTTACAGCGTCTGGTTTGTCTTTTCAGCGCTACTGGGGAGCATCGCCGCCAGCAAATGGGGCGCGGGAGACAGCTACTTCGTCACGTCAATTGCGGCGGCTTGCATCTTGAGCGGCATTTTCTTCTCGCGCATACTCGCCAATGACTGGCGCTTGCCACGGCAAATCGGCAAGACGACCATGATCAAGATCGCGAACGCCAGCCTGATCATCGTGCCCCTGCTCTATCTGGGTTACGCCCGCGCCACGCTGAAGATGCCGACCGCCGGCGCATTCGCGCCACTAGCGGCCGCGCTGGGCGTCGAAGGCAACGTGCGCGAAGACTTTTATGATTCCGCCACCTTCTTCGTCGGCGGCTATGCCAGAATCGGATATCTCCTCGGCGCCGATGACCGGGCGGCCGGCGACGAAATCACGCGGCTGATTGTCGCTGCCGACGGTCCCGTCCTTAGCGAAGAAGCGGGCTTCGCCCTTGCTGCGGGACGCGATGTGGTGGGCAATCCAGCGCAGCTGCGCAACTTGCATCTGGCTGGGCGCTTCGATGGAAGTCAGTTGATCGAAATGATCGACGGCGGTGAATTCGGCATCATCGTCTTGCGCGCGCATTTCTATCCGCCGCCGGTACTCCATGCGATCGCCCGCCGGTATGAGCAGACGCATACGATTCACATGAATGGCTTTGATTACATGATCCTGCATCCGAAAGCGCTGGACGACGGTTCAGCGCGGAGCGTCGGAAACAGTGGATAGCATCATTCTGACGAGCCATGCGCAAATGATCAGCGCCGAGGTCAGCGAGACAATTTGCGAATGACGCAAGCAGCAGGCCCGCATGAACTTCATCACCTTCAAATGAGGAGCGCCGCATGGCAACCGCTTACCTGACGGACGAGAGCTTCACGAAGCATGACTTTTCGAGACATCCGGAACATGCCGGGCGCATCAAAGCCGTCTGGCGGGAGCTCGGCGTCAGCGGTCTTGCTGATCAAGTACTGCGCATGACTCCGACGCCGGCGACCAATGAGCAGATTCTCGCTGTCCACACCGATAACCATCTGCAGCGTCTCGACGCGGTGGCGCAAGGGGAACGGCGCGCCCGCCTCGACCCGGACACCTATGCCCTGCCCGTCTCGCCCGAGGTGGCGCGCCTGGCGGCGGGCGCCGTCATCGGGGCGGTTGATGCCGTGCTTTCGGCGCGGGCGGACAATGCCTTGGCAATCGTCAGGCCGCCCGGTCATCACGCCACCGCAGACCGCCAGATGGGATTTTGCTTGCTCAACAATGTCGCCATCGCCGCTCGCCATTCCCAAGCCCAGCACGGCGTCGAGAAAGTGATGATCCTCGATTACGATGTGCATCATGGCAATGGGACCAACGATATCTTTTACGCCGATCCTTCGGTCCTGTTCATTTCGATACATCAGTATCCCTTCTATCCCGGCAGCGGCGCCATCGACGAAATTGGCAAAGATGCGGGGCGTGGCGCAACCATCAATTTGCCGCTGGGCGCCGGATATGGCGACATTGCTTATCAAGCGCTATTCGCCGAGATTATTCGTCCCGCCATTGAACGTTTCGAGCCCGACCTGATGCTGATTTCGGCGGGCTTTGACGCGCATTGGATCGATCCGCTGGCTAGCATGCAACTGACTTTAGCGGGCTACGATTATCTGGCGCGCGAATGCATGAAGCTGGCGGAGCGTCTGTGCGGCGGTCGGATCGTCTTCGTGATGGAGGGAGGTTACGATTTAACGGCGCTGGCGAAGGGCTGGCGCAATATCGCGCGCGCGTTGCTGGGTCAGGATGAAATCAGCGACCCTTATGGCGCGCCAAGCGCACCGGCTAAAGCGGATGTTCAGGCGCTGATTGACGAGCTCCGCCGCATCCACCGGCTCTAGGGCATTCACATTTGCTATGCGAAAAAGTGATTTGCCGGCGGGCGACGCATCGAGTCACCCTTGCGCCTCTTGCGCTCAAACGGGCGACCCAATGGGTAGCCCCTACAATTCTCGCCAATTGAGATGCTGGCGAGGGCTGTCGGTCGCTTTCTCATACGATCAAGACAATACAACTTAGGTCAGCATTAGATCGCCTTCGAGGTCCTGCTCCTGGGCCAGGGCGCCGCGCAGGTCGAAGATTTGGTCGCGCAGCGCGGCCGCCTTCTCGAACTCCAGCGCTTGCGCCGCCTTTTGCATCTCGCGTTCGAGCTCGTTGATCATGCCTTGCAGTTCTTCCGCTGGCAAGCTGGCCAGCCCGGTATCGAAAGATGTATCGGCGCCTTCCCCCTCGCCGTCAATCGCGCGCAGGCGGTCAGTGATATCTTGAATGTCTTTGACGATTTGCTTTGGCTCTATGCCGTTCTCAAGATTGTAAGCCTCCTGCTTGGCTCTACGCCGATTCGTCTCGTTGATCGCGCCTTTCATCGCCGGGGTCATCGCGTCGGCGTACATGATGACCTTGCCCTCGACATGGCGCGCTGCCCGCCCAATTGTCTGAATCAGCGCCGGTTCCGAGCGCAGAAAGCCGGACTTGTCCGCGTCCAGAATCGCCACCAGCGACACCTCGGGCAAGTCCAGCCCTTCGCGCAGCAGATTGATGCCGACCACCACATCATAGATGCCCATTCGTAAATCGCGCAGAATCTCCACGCGCTCCAGGGTATCGACTTCGGCGTGCAAATACTGCCCCTTGATGCCTAGTTCATTTAGATAACCGGCCAACTCTTCCGACATGCGCTGCGTCAGCGTCGTCACCAGAACGCGCTGCCCCTCGCGCACGCGTAAAGCGATCTCTTGCAGCAAGTCGTCAATTTGGCCTTCTATCGGGCGTACATCCACCTGCGGATCGACGATAAATGTCGGACGGATAATTTGGTCATGCACTTGAACGACGCCTGGCATGACGAATTGGATGAGAAACTGCTCGAAAACGTGCTTCTCGCCCAGATTGACAAATTGCCTGTAGTATTTCTCGACATATTGCTTGAAGCTTTCCTTCTGGGATTTCACGATAAATTTCTCGGCGAAACGCTGGGCAAACTGCTCCAAGAAATTTCCGTCATTACTTGGTTTGACTTTCTTGCTTTCTTGCAAGGCTATGTCTTTGGCGATTTGCGAGGCCAAGCACTCGAATTCTTCGGCGGGCCTCTTCGAAATTACACGGCCAAAAAATCCGGGCGTGGCGCTGGTATAGATTGTCTGCCCGACCCGCTTCCAAAACTCGTGGAATTGCAGCGGTCGGTTGTCCAGCGCGCTCGGCAGGCGGAAGCCAAAGTCGACCAGGATTTGTTTGCGCGCCTTGTCGCCGTTGTACATGCCGCGAATCTGCGGCACGGTCATGTGACTTTCGTCGATGACCAGCAGGTGATCTTCCGGCAGATAATCGATCAAGGTGAAGGGCGCGCTGCCTTCTGGTCGCCGGTCGAAATGCCGCGAGTAGTTCTCAATGCCGGTGGTGAAGCCAACTTCACGCAGCATCTCGATATCGTAACGTGTGCGCTGCTCTATGCGCTGGGCTTCAATCAGCTTGTCTTCGCGCTTGAAATAATTGATCTGCTCTTCCAGTTCGAGTTCGATATCGTGCAGCGCCTCGCGGATATGCTCATCATCGGTGATGTATTCGCGGGCTGGGAAGATCGTCACATGTTCATGAATGTGAATCACTTCGCCGGTCAGCGGCTGAAATTCGACTATCTTTTCGATCTCATCGCCCCATAGGTAGATTCGGAATGCGGTCTCGGAATACCCGGGTACGATCTCAAGCGTGTCGCCGCGCGCGCGAAAGGTGCCGCGCCGCAATTCCAAATCGTTGCGGTGATACTGAATCCGCACCAAATCGCGCAGAACCCGCTCGCGCCGCACTTCTTCGCCCACCTTGAGCTCGACCGACATCTTGCGCCAGTTGACTGGATCGCCGATGCCGTAGATGCAGGACACCGACGCCACGATCAAGACATCGCGCCGCGAGAACAGCGAAGCCGTCGCCGATAAACGCAAGCGCTCAATCTGCTCGTTGATGTCGGTTGACTTTTCGATATACAAGTCGTGGCGCGGGACATAGGCTTCCGGCTGATAATAATCGTAATAGCTGACGAAATATTCGATGGCGTTATTGGGGAAAAGCCGCTTGAATTCGGCGTAGAGTTGCGCCGCCAGCGTCTTGTTATGCGCCATGACGAGCGTGGGCCGTTGCGTCGCCTGCACGATATTGGCGATGGTGAAGGTCTTGCCCGTGCCCGTGGCGCCCAGTAGCGTCTGATGCTTATGCCCCTGATGCAAGCCAGCCAGCAAGCCTTCGATGGCGGTCGGCTGATCGCCGGTCGGCGCGAAGGGCGCTTCCAATTCGAATTCAGGCACGGGCAATCCTTAGATTTCAGAACGGGCGTTCGAGACGATGGCACAGTGTACACGCCCGCCGCAGCCGATTGCAAGCCTAATCTGCACCAGTGGCGGTGGAGGATCCGCCAATCTTTTCGACGTTGCTATTGACAAGTTCAAGCCTAGCTGATAGGCTTTATATTCGCAACGTCAATCGTTGCCTTGATGATGCGGGGTGGAGCAGTGGTAGCTCGTCGGGCTCATAACCCGAAGGTCGTTGGTTCGAATCCAGCCCCCGCTATTGAGCTGATGTAGCTCAGCTGGTTAGAGCGCGCGACTCATAATCGCGAGGTCGGAAGTTCAAATCTTCCCATCAGCACTGATTGGGACCCGGGAGCGGGTCTTTTTGGTTTGCCTGAGGATCGGTCAACAGTTCGTACCGAACCAAGTCGTCAAAAGTCTCCCGCCGCCGGCTGACCCACCAGCGATCCCCATCCACCAGCACCTCGACGGGCCGCGGGCGTGCATTATAGTTGCTCGCCATCGTCATGCCGTAGGCGCCGGCCGTCATCAGAGCGACCTTGTCGCCCGCCTCCAGCGTTGGCAGTTGACGGTCGCGCCCCAGAACATCTGCCGATTCGCAGACCGGTCCCACAACCTGCGTCGTCTCAGTTTCGCCCGCCGCTTGCCGCAGCACCACGATCTCATGATGCGCGCCGTATAGCGCCGGGCGAATCAGTTCCGCCATGCTGGCGTCGACTACGACGAAGCTCTGGCCCGCTTGCCGTTTCACATAGAGGGCTTCGGCAACCAGCAGTCCGGCATCGGCGACGATCGCGCGCCCCGGCTCCAGCAGCACATCGTAGCCTCTCAGGCGCCGCGCCAGCGCCGCAGCCAGCCCATCTGGCGAAGGAGTCTTCTCGTCAAAGCGATACACCACCGGCAAACCGCCGCCAAGGTTGATCGTCTTGATCCGAGGGTAATCTTGTATCAAGGCCACCAGCTTGTCCACAGCGGCCAAGGTCGCGCGCATATCGCCCAACTGACTGCCGATATGCATGTGGAGGCCGGCGAAGTCGATGCGCGGATATCGCGCTGGCCGGCTAAGAACGTCGCGTATGACATCAGCCGCCAAACCGAATTTCGCCGCGCCATGCCCGGTTGCCATGTAAGGATGTGTTTGCGCCGTCACTTCGGGATTCAGACGCAGCGCGACCTTAACCGGTTCCGCGCCAAGCTCCGCCGCGATAGTGTCAATGTGATCAAGCTCGCCCAGATTCTCGGCATTGATCCAGCCGACGCCGCTTGTGATCGCGTAGACGAGTTCGTCGCGCGTTTTGCCCACGCCGGCGAAGACGATATCGCGCGCCTTTGCGCCCGCCTTGAGCGCGCGGTAAATCTCGCCACCGCTCACGCAATCGAATCCAGCGCCGATTTCGTTCAAGGCGCGCAGAATATCCAGATTGCCATTCGCCTTGACGCTGAAATGGAGCCTGGCGCTCAAAGGGGCAAAGGCGCGCTCCAGCCTATGAAAGTTCTCGCGGATTCGCCGGCGGCTATAGATATAAGCCGGCGTTCCGACCTCGGCAATAATCGACGCGATGTCAATCTGGTCGACGGTCAAGCGTCGGTTTACGTATCGAATGGAAGAATTGAAAACCATGGTCGATTGCGACGGTCTGCATAAACAAAAAATGGAGACACGCTTTTCTGTGCCTCCATTTGACGGGAGCGACGGGATTTGAACCCGCGATCTCCGGCTTGACAGGCCGGCATGTTAACCGCTACACCACGCCCCCCAACCTCACGCATAATCTAGCATCGGATACAGTCGCTGTCAAGTGCATTACCGCGGGTGAGAAAAAGCCGCGCAATACGTTTAGCAACTACCGGCGCGCGCCCGTTTTCGGCTCGCTGCTTGTATCAATCGCAGCGCATATCGGATAGAATACGCGCCATTGCCTGGCTCGAGAATCGACAATAAAGTGAATTATCGCAAGGTATTCGTCTTCTGGCTGCCGCTGGCCATGTCGTGGCTGCTGATGACCTTCGAGGGGCTCTGGATTCAGGGCGTCATTGGTCGCAAGCCGGATGCCGAGACTCAGCTGGCGGCTTTTGGCTTGATGTTTTCGCTTTCGGTACTCATCGAGACGCCGGTCATTATGCTGCTGGCGACCAGCAACGCCCTTTCGCGCGATCGCCAATCTTATCGCATATTGTGGCGCTTTATGATGGGCGTCAATTCCTGCGTTATAGCCATCGCCGTTCTGATGGCATTCACGCCGCTGCTCGATCTCTATCTGGGCGCGCTTTTGAAGGTGCCCAGCCACATAATCGACGCCACGCGCCCCGGCATGAAGATTATGATTCTGTGGGGCGGATTCATCGGTTATCGCCGCTTTCACCAAGGTATCATCATACGCGCGGGCAAAACGCGTTATGTCGCCTATGGCACGGTGCTGCGCGCGCTCGTATCTGGTGTCATCGCCCTTGGGCTCGGCGCGATCACCGCGATCGCCGGCGCCGCTATTGGCGCGATCGCTTTAGCCCTGGCAATGGCGGCCGAGACGCTTTACACCTATGTGATCTCAAGAACAGATGTCAATCGGCTGCTCGCCACGCCGCGGAATTCGGCCCTGCGCAACCTCACCCAGCGCGACGCGCTGCGCTTCCATTTGCCATTGGCGGCCACCAGCGTCATTACGATATTGGTTAGCCCGGTCATTGAGCGCGGCCTCGCCAGCATGCCCGATGCGGCGCAGAGCCTGGCCGCATGGCCCGTCATTTTCACGATATTGCTGATTGCCCGCTCCGGCGGCATCGCCTATCAAGAAGTGGTGATTTCGCTCAACGACAGCGAAGCGCGCCACCTGCTCTTGCGCAAATTCACCATTTATCTTGGTCTGGCGCTGAGCCTCATCATGACGCTCTTCGCCTTCACGCCGGCTATACTGTTCTACCTGCGCGCCATGCTCCAGGTACCGGCGCATTTGCAGGGTCTCGTGCTCATCGGCGCGCAAGCCGGCATCATGCTGCCCTTGATGACCACCCTGCAAAGCTACCTGCGCGCCCTGCTGATGCTAAGCCACAGAACCGGCGTCATATACCAGGCGATTGTCATCGGGTTCGTTTTGACCGCCGCCACCGTATGGGGCGGCATCGGCTTGGGCTTGCATGGCATCCTGGCCGCATCCCTCGGGTTAAGCGTCGGGATGGCAATTGAACTGGCATACTTGTATGCAGCATATCGCCGCGGGCATGCGGCGCTGCGTCTGCATTGGCAATCAGCTGTGGCGCCTTCGATGGGCAGTTAAGCAACAGAAAGAAAATGTCGATGAATTGGAACAACGCGATTCTCCCCCTGCGTGAACAAGCCGCCATCCGCGACCGCTGGCTAAAGGCTCGGCTGGACAGGATTATTCCTGAGCTGCTACAGCGCGAAGCCATCGATATGTGGATCGTGATCTGCCGCGAATACAACGAAGACCCGGTGCTTATGTCGCTGCTGCCGGCTACATCCATGTCGGCGCGCCGCCGCACCATTCTCGTCTTCGCCCGCGCTGATGATGATGTTGAGCGGCTGACGCTCTCGCGTTATGGCTACGAAGGCTTCTATGACGGCGTCTGGAATCCCGAGGAGGAAGAGCAGTTCGAGTGCCTCTCGCGGATTGCGCGCGAGCGCGATCCGGCGCGAATTGGCATCAACGCCTCGGAGACCTTCGCTTTCGGCGATGGCATCTCGCACAAGGAGTTCCAGCTGCTCAAGGATGCGCTGGGCGCGACTTACGCATCGCGCTTGGTCTCAGCCGAGAACCTTTGCGTTGGCTGGCTGGAGCGCCGCCTTCCGGAAGAAATCACCGCTTATCCGCGTCTGGTCGAGACCGGTCATCAGATCATCGCCCGCGCCTTCTCCACCGCTGTCATTCACCCGGGCATAACCACCGCCGATGATGTCGTCTGGTGGATGCGACAGACGATGCAAGACGCTGGCTTAAGCGCCTGGTTCCAGCCAACCATCGATATCCAGGCGCCGGGACAGAGTTACCAGGACAGCGAGAATCCGCGCAAAACCATCATGCCTGGCGACCTTTTGCATTGCGACATGGGCTTCCATTACCTGGGGCTGGCGACCGATCAACAGCAGCACGCCTATGTCCTGCGCCCGGGCGAATCGGGCGCGCCGCCCAGCTTGGAAGCGGCGCTGCGCGAGGGCAATCGCCTGCAAGATATCCACTTGGAAGAAATGCGGGTCGGCCGCAGCGGCAACGAAGTATTGCGCTCAGTCCTTGAGCGAGCAAAAAGCGAAGACATCCGAGCGCAAGTATATACGCATCCCCTCGGTGCGCACGGTCACGCCGCCGGACCGCTAGTCGGCCTTTGGGATCAACAAGATGGCGTGCCGGGCGTCGGCGAGTATCCGCTTTACGATGACACTGTTTACTCCATCGAGATGAATGTCACTAAGCGCATTCCAGAATGGGACGGGCAGGACGCGCGCATTATGCTCGAAGAAGACGCCGCGCTCACCGGCGGTGAAATGCGCTGGCTTGATAACCGGCAGGAAGCCTTCTACCTCATCGGCTGATTTGTCTTTATAGCGGCTTCAACTGGGAATGGCGATTCTGCTGCGGATCGCGCATTGTTCGAATTTAGACATAATTTCACTGCATTGGACTAAACCTGTCGTGTCGTCAGCCATGAAGAGGGACGGGCTTAAAATGCGCGAAAACGCAAGAAAACGCTCCTTCCCGCATTCTGTGGGCAAGGGGGCGCGCCGCGTAGGCCGCGTAGACACTGACCGCCGACACAGGCGGTTGGGGATGGAGGTTGAACTGTCGAAGCCACTTTATTCGACACTCCCCTGAGACGGCGACCTATGCCTGCAAGCCTGGAGCAGGTATAGTAAAAGGGGAAATCATCCGACTTATTCACGGACCAGATCTTGTCCGAAATCCGCTATCACAAAGCCAAGAGACAATTCGCCGATGGTGTTTACTCCACCGTTCACACCGTTGACGTACCGGTCGGGCGGCTGAAATTTGAAGACCTGCACCCGATGGGCAGGTACGCCCGCCAGCAAGATATCGCCCGCATGCATTACGCCAGAGCGCGCGCCCGCGGCGAAGACAGACCGCATATCCTCACCTGGGCCGCCATGCAAACAGACCGCCGCGCCGATCAGATGTTCCCCGAGCTCAATTACCAGACCGATGACGGCGAGCAGATCATCAGCGCCAATTCCTTCATCACTTTCGTGCTGCGACGACTGCTAGCGGAAGGCTGGCTGCAGCTGCACGAGTTTATCGGCGACTCTTATGAATGGCAGGTCGACATCCCGGCGGAACAGCGCGATTGGCGGGCGCGAGCAGCCTCCGTTTTGAGTTGGCTGGAAGAATCGATCCAGCTCGATCTCTACCCCAACATCGAGCGTGGCAGCTATCGGCCGCGCATATTCCGCTCTTTTGATGAACGACGCAATTTCATCCGCATCGGCCGCTGCGACTTCATCCGGCAATTTGTGCAAAACCACGAGCGCCAGGTCGCTTTTAACACATCGCATTTCCTGCACGAGCACGATGATCTAGTCAGCCATCATTCAGGATACGGCGACGCCATAGGCTTGATGGTGGCGGAAAACACAATCCTGCGCCCGCCTATTTATCGCCGCGGCGCCCTGCTTTATGATGGTTCTGCTTGGCGCATCAAGTCCCTCAGTTTGGAAGACATTCAGCTTGTCTTAGCTGGCGACATCATCTTGAGCGCCAGCGCCGACGGCAGCCAACGCTTACATCTGAATCCAGCGGAGCCTCAGCCAATCGCCCTATATACGCGTGCCGGCGGCTGGAGCAGCGGCGGGCGCCCGCTTGATCGCAGCCCGGCAGCCGCGGATCGCACCGACTTCGTTCTCGTCAATCGGCAGGCGCTGAGCTGGAAGCGGGGTGGAGGGCTGCAGATCCCGCAAAATGGCTTCGTTCTGTCATTCCAAGACGGCGCTCTGCCCGCCCAGGTCGCTGCAGACTTGATCGATTACGCTTGGGTCGAATATAGGTTTGCCGACGAGAACAATGGGGTGCAGTCCGCGATACAAGCTGGACCGATTCTAATGCGGCGGGGAGAAAATGTGCTCGGTCAGTCGGCCATTGCTGAAGAATTTCATCCGAGCCAGGGCGCTGCCGTCGGCGTTTCGCCCGTCAACATCGACCTCGGCGCCAACAGCCAGCGTAAAGCTCGCAGCGCACTGGGCATCAAGCCTGATGGCGACCTGCTTCTGGTCGTGGTGGACGGCTGCGATCCAAGTTTCCGCACGGACATGGACAGCCACGGCGCGTCGCTGGATGAACTTGTCGGCATCTTGCAAGAGGCGGGGGCCGTTGACGCGCTCAACCTCAGCGGAGATGGCGCCAGTCATCTATTCGTCGGCGGCGGCTTGGCCAGCCTGCCATCAGACAGACGCGGGCGGCGCGGCGTGTTCTACGAGGGAATGCTGCCCTCAATCGGGATTGTCAACTGAAGCGCCGACCGCCTGCAGATCCCGCCAAATCCGCTCGTCCATCTCAATCTCGCCAGCCGCCATGACGCGCTCGTACACGCGATCTCCGCGTTCGCCGGGCGCCAGTATCTCGTCAACGCCGGGCAAGCGCTTCAGTCCCTTTACCCGCGCCAACAAGGCGCTGACGTCCGCTTGAAAGCTCGCCAAATCATCAGCAAGCAGCTCGGGGTCAATCGCGAAAACCAGGTTGCCCCAATCCAGCTTCTTGCCCGCTTCATCGCGGGAAGCGCCGACCAGGGGCCGCGTCAGCACTTCAACAATCAGCGCAAGCGCCGCCCCTTTGTAACCGCCGAAGGCTTTGATCGCGCCCGCCAGCGCCGCCGCTGGATCGGTCGTGAGCCTGCCGTCGCTGTCGTACGCGACGCCAGCGGGAATGCGCTTTCCCTCGGCCTGCGCAAGATGAATGCCGTACCAGGCGATGGACGCGGTTGCCATATCAAAGACGATTGGTTTGCCGGCTGTCGGGATGCCTATCGCCAGCGGATTGGTGCCCAAAAAGGGCTCGTAAGAGCCATGCATCGCCATCAGCTCCATCGAGCCAGAGCAGACGAAGCCAATTAAGCCGGCATCAGCCAGGGCGCGCGCGAAAAAGCCAATAGCGCCAGTCGGCGAATTGCTGCGCCGCGTGCCGACGATCCCGAAGCCATGCGCATTCGCCTTTTCGCTGGCGAGCGCGGTCGCCCGTGAGACGACCACCATGCCCTGGTTCCAAGCGCCATCAATCAGCGCCGACAGCTTGGTATCTTTGACGAGCGTGATTTCGCCGGCTTTGGGATCGGCCGGCATTCCCGCGCCCAGGAGCTTGATCACGTTCTGATTGTTGCCGCGGAGCTGCGCGTACAGGATAACATCAAGGATAATCTCGGTATCAACCTTGCTGAATCCTTGAGCCGCGATTGCGCGCCGCGTCGCCTCTCTTAACGCTTCTATTGGAACTTTCATTCTCTCGCTTCCGTGGCTGCGCGGGCGCTCTGCTTATTTTTTGCCGCGCGCCAAGCCATTAGCCGTCAAGTAAGTATAGCTCTGCCGCACCGCTTCGAGCCGATCGTTGTTGCTGCGGTCTTGCTCGACGATATACCAGTCGGCTGTCTCGGCGGTCGCATCCACGATAGCCGGCACGTTCATCACGCCGTGACCAACCGCCGCCATATCGCCGCGCGGCTCCAGCCAGCCATCCTTGAGATGGATCAGCGGCGCGCGCGCTCCAACCTGCGCAACCACCTCGACCGCGTCTTCGCCACCGACCTGCACCCAATAGGTATCGATCTGCAAGCCGACGCTCTCGTCTAATTCCTCCAGTATGACATCGAGCGAAGCGGCGCCGTTGATCCGCTTGAACTCCCACCAGTGATTGTGATAGTGCAATTGCAGGTTGTTGGCGCGGGCGAATTCGCCCGCCCGGTTCAGCCGGTCGCAGGTTGCCTTTATGGCGTCCAGCGACGCGAATTCTTCTGGCGCCAGCATCGCGATAGTGACGCAGGGCAAATCAAAAGCCGCGGCGACTTCAAGGACTGTTTCTTTGTTCGCCTCATCGGGGAAGGGCACATGGCTGTTGAAGGTCTGCAATTCCAGCTCGCGGAATAGCGCCGCAGCGTCGGCCAGCGCGCAAGGCATGCCGCTGTATGGCTCAACGCCAACGTAACCGATATCGGCGACTTTCCGCACCGTGCCTTCAAAGTCTTCCCCGAGCAGCTCCCGCACGGTATAAAGCTGCAGCGCAATCGGCTTCAATTCAGACATCTCAATCCCCCACTTCACATTCGCATCCTGTCTCCGTATTGTGGTGAATCCCCAACGGAATACCAGTGTCGATTGAGCCGCTGGGAAAACTGCAAAATGCGTCATCTACTCGTAGTAAATTGCCCCCCCCTGCTGTACACTGAATGTTTGTGCGTCAGCAAAAAGGTCGTGATTCTGCGGGCGCATTGAGGGCACAATGCCAGGAGACCCTGCATGGCTTCCGCCGATTCGACTGCAAGACTCGAAGCGCTTCCAAAAGCGCGGAAATACTCCGCATTTCGTATTTGGCTGCGGCTGATGGCTTATCTTTCCAATTACAAACTGTGGGTCAGCTTGGCTGCTTTCGGCATTATAGGCATGAACATACTGATGATCGTCGTGCCCTATATTTTGGGGGATGTCGTTGATATTGGCATCGCACGCAAGGACAGCGCTTATATGCTCAGCGCCGGCTTGCTGGTGGTGGCAATCGGCGTCCTGCGCGGCGCGGTCGCTTTCCTCGGTCGATTTTATGGCGAGCGCCTGTCGCATTACGTGTCATACGATATACGCAATCAGATTTACGAAAAAGTGCAGCGGCAATCTTTCACATATCATGACAGCGCCCAAGTGGGGACGATCATCACGCGCGCCATCAGCGATGTCAACGAGATTCAACGCTACTTCTCTTATGGCTTAATGGATGGCTTGAACTTTGTCATTCTGCTCGTCGGCGTGGTCGGGATTATGATGGCGTCAAGCCCGCTATTGGCTGTCATCTCCTTTATCCCGCTAGTGCCGCTCGCATTCTATTCCAACCATTTTGTCATGCGCGTGCATCCGCGCTGGAAAAAGGTGATGGATCGCATGCAGGTGATCAGCAATCGCATCCAGGAAAACGCCTTGGGCGCCGAGGTCGTTCGCGTTTTCGCGCGCGAACCTTACGAGATCGAGCGCTTCCATGAAGAAAACCAGAATCTCTATGAAGAACAGCTCGATTTCATCACGCAATGGATCACTTACTTGCCAGCCAGCGCCTTGCTCGCCGCCATGTCGACCGCGCTCGTGCTGCTCTTTGGCGGCATCCTGGAAATGCAGGGCATGGGGAATATCACGGTCGGCTTGATCGTGACATTTAACGCCTACGTGCTCCTGCTATCGCAACCACTGCGCTTCATCGGTTTCATCATCCTGCTGACGACGCAGGCGGTAGCCAGCGGCGAGCGCGTATTCGAAGTCCTCGATGAGCGCGAGGCAGTGGTGAACAAGCCGAATGCGGCCAAGACCGCCATCAGGGGCCACGTCCGCTTTGAGCAGGTCAGCACACGATATGACAGCTCCAATCATGCGGTGGTGAATCAGATCGACCTAGACGCAAAGCCTGGCGAGGTCGTCGCCATCATCGGTTTGACCGGCTCCGGCAAGACGACCATCGCCAACCTGATTCCGCGATTTTACGATGTCACCGCGGGCCGCGTCACCATTGACGGTGTGGATGTGCGCGACTTCGATATTGACAGCTTGCGGCGCCAGATTGGCATCGTCATGCAGCAGTCGCTGTTGTTTAACGCCACCATCGACGAGAACATCGCTTACGGCAATCCCGACGCCACGCGCGACCAAATCGTCGCCGCGGCTAAATCAGCAAATGCCCACGATTTCATCTCCGAATTTCCCGATGGTTATCTGACCGAAGTGGGCGAACGGGGCGTCACCTTATCCGGCGGGCAGAAACAGCGCATCGCTATCGCCCGCGCCCTGCTCATAGATCCGCGCATTCTCATTTTGGATGATGCCACCAGCAGCGTCGACACCCACACTGAACACCTGATTCAGCAAGCTTTGGAACGCATCATGGTCGGCCGCACGACCTTCGTCATCGCCCAGCGCATGAGCACGATACTGAAAGCCGACCAGATCATCGTCCTGCGCGATGGCGCGATCATCCAGCAAGGCACGCACGATGCCCTGCTGCAAGACGGTGGGCTCTACGAAGAGATTTACAAGTTGCAGCTTGAAGAGCAGGAACGGGTGCGGCGTGAGGCGATCATCGCCGGCATCATCAAAATCCCGCTGGATGAGCGGCGCTCGACCCAGCAATTCCGCGCCCTCATCGACCGGCTCGCTGGCAAGTATTCCAATTGACCACCTGGCAAAGTTAGGCGTTTATGGCTGTCCTGAAGCGGAGACAACAGAAGCAACTCATCACGAAAGACAAAGCGGCAAAGGCGGAACCGACCATTCTTGAGATCGACGACGATCACAGACCCGGTTTTGATCGCGAAGTCACCGCGCGCCTTTTCTCTTATTTGCGCCCGCACCGCAAGGAACTAGCGGTGGCCGTCGTGATGATGATGTTCAGCGTGCTCGCCAATATCGCCAGCCCGCCCTTGATCGGTTGGGCGATCGATGAAGGCGTCAGCAAGCGAGACATGTCCGTTCTTGGCATCGGCGTCATCGCCTTCATCATTCTGCAGCTGCTGGGCTTCGTCGGTTTCCGCGTTCAACTGCGCAATATGGCGGTCATCGGCCAGACGATCATCCAGACGCTGCGCAACCAGCTCTTCGATCATATCCAGTATCTATCCATCGGATTCTTCGCCGAATACGAAGTGGGCCGCCTTATCGCCCGTGT
Organism: Chloroflexota bacterium; assembly: GCA_028875185.1. Lineage (GTDB taxonomy): Bacteria > Chloroflexota > Anaerolineae > Aggregatilineales > Phototrophicaceae > UBA6055. The sequence continues at coordinate 19,337 of JAPPFH010000122.1, forward strand.
CATCAGCGACGTCAATGTCGTGCGCGAAGTGGTCACCTTCGCCGCCGTCGGCACCATCCGCGAGGTCCTGATGCTGTTCGGCATTATCATATCGATGATCCTTATCAACATTCCGCTGACGGTGGTCGCTTTTACTGCTCTGGTGATTCTGACGGTTATCGCCAATATCTGGCGCATTCACGCGCGCGAGGCGTACCTGCGCGTTTCCGATTCCAACGCCAAAGTCTACGCCGAGCTCTCCGAAGCCTTTAACGCTGTACGCGTCACCCAGGCCTTCTCCCGCCAGCGGCACAATCACGACCGCTTCACCGGCGAGATAAACATGGCCAGCCGCAGCGCCGCCGAGCGCGCCGCCCTGATCGCCAGCTTTTTCTATCCCACTGTGGAGATGATCGGCGGCATCGCCACCGGCACGCTGATATTCGTCGGCGGCACGCTTGTACTGGACGAACGAATCTCAGTCGGCGTTTTGCTCGCCTTCATTCTATACATCCAGCAATTCTTCTTCCCCATCCGCATGTTGGCGCGGCGCTTCAATCTCTTGCAGACCGTCATCGCCTCCGGTTACCGCATCTTCAAACTGATGGATTTCCCGATCGATATCCGCGACGATCTCGACGCCGAGGATTTACCCGCCATCAAGGGACGAATCCGCTTTGAAGATCTGTCATTCCGCTATACGCGCGCTGGAGAACTGGTCTTGAAGAACATCAATCTCGATGTGGCGCCGGGATCGCGCGTCGCCTTTGTCGGTCATACCGGCGCCGGCAAGACCACCATGGTTAAGCTGCTCATGCGCTTCTACGACGCCACCGCCGGCCGCGTGACCATTGATGGGCGCGATATCAAACACATCAGCCAAAACAGCCTGCGCCGGCAGATCGGCGTTGTCCCGCAAGACACGCATCTCTTTTCCGGCAGCGTGATGGATAATATCCGCTACGGCCGGCTGGACGCGACTGACGAAGAGGTGGTGGCGGCGGCAAAGGCGGTCGGCGCCCACCAGTTCATCACCGAAATGCCCGACGGCTATCTCACCGATATCATGGAAGGCGGCGCCGTCCTTTCGACCGGGCAGCGGCAATTATTGGCTTTCGCCCGCGCGCTGCTGGCCGATCCGCGCATCCTCATCCTTGATGAAGCGACCAGCAATATCGATACCCAAACTGAGCGGCAAATTCAGGGCGCGCTGGAGCATTTGCTGGAAGGCCGCACCAGTTTCGTCATCGCCCACCGCCTAAGCACCATCACGTCAGCCGACCTGATCGTGGTGATGGATCACGGCGAGATCATTGAAATGGGCAGCCACCAGGAACTTCTGGATCGGGAAGGCGTCTATCACCAGCTGTTCACGCTTGTGTGAGCGCCTCCCGTTTGCCGCGCCCGTCTGAGAAGCTGGTTTTGGCTGGCTATGACCTGCATTGACGGCAGGCCTCGCGTTCCTGGAGTTGCCTCTCAAAAGTATGCGGTTGTGCTATAATATTGTTACTTGTGAAGTCTATGAGCAAGATTGGAAGCCCATGACATCATCAGACATTGAGGCGCTTAAAGCGGAATTAAATCACCGGGTCACGAATGCGCAGCATGAACGGGACTTGGGGAGACTCGAAGTAATCTTGACACGTATCGAAGGCAAGTTAGACAATTGGCGATGGACTCTCATCATTGTGCTGGGGATCGCCACGCTCATAATTGGCTATCTCTTGTCACGATTGCCCACGCTACCCTAATATACATCAATTCTAGCGACCCATGATTTAGCGCTTGTTGTCTTCGTTGGGCTTGAAGTGAAGGTCGCTCGCGCGCGTGATGGTCGCCTCGCCAAACTTGTCGCGCAAGCGGTCGAGCGCCGATTGTAGTTCTTCGGCATGCCGTTCCTCCGGGCGGTCCTCCCATAAGCCAATCTGCTTTTTTGGCGCGCCGAAGCCACCCAAGCCTACCCCGATAAGTCGGACGGGTTTGCTTGTGACCCATACTTGGTCAAACAGATAGCTTGCCGCCCGGTAAATCTCGCCATCCAAGTCGGTCGGATTATCCAGGGTCAGTTGCCGGCTCAAAGTGGTAAAATCGGACCAGCGCAGCTTGATCTTGATCGTCGTGCCCGCCAGTTCCGCTTTGCGTGCCTGCCGTCCAACGCCATCGGAAAGCCGCCGCAGCGTCAATTTCAGCTCGGCTTCATCTGCGACATCCACCGCGAAGGTCACTTCTTTGCTGATTGATTTCGTCTCGCGTTGAGATTCGACGGGCCGGAAGTCGAGACCCTGCGCCCGCCGCCAGATGTCCTTGCCCCACTTGCCCAGCCTCGAGATCAGCGCCTCCTCCGACCAGTTGGCGACATCGCCGATCGTGGTCAAGCCAAGCGCGCTCAACGATTCAGCGCTTTTTGGTCCCACGCCCCATAACCGCCGAATCGGCAGCGGCGCCAGAAAGTTCGCTTCTTCACCGGGCGGCACGATCGTTATCGCATTCGGCGGCTCGTCCGTCTGTTGTCGCGCCTTGCCCACGGTATTCGCTGTCTTCGCCACCAGCTTGTTGGTCGCCCCGCCCAGCGAACAAGGCAAGCCGAGCTCGTCACCGATTCGTTTCTGCAGGCGGCGCGCAATCCGCTCGATCTCATCCGGCAGAATTGTCACATCGAGAAATGCCTCGTCAATCGAAAGCGGCTCAACATCAGGCGCGGTATCGCGCAGGATCGCCATGACCGCCTTCGACCGCTCGCTGTATACGCCGCGGGTCTGCCCAACCACGATTAGATGCGGGCATAGCCGAATCGCCTGCGCCATCGGCATCGCCGAGCGCACGCCATACTTCCGCGCCGGATAGGAAGCCGAGGACACCACGCCCCGTGCATTCGGCTTGCCGCCAACCGCTATCGCCTTGCCGCGCAATTCGGGATTCAGTTGCTCTTCAACCGCGCAGAAGAAGGCATCCAAATCAAGGTGGAGGATCTTGCGTGATTTCGCCATTATTCGATAAGCGCCGCCACAATCGGGGCGAATACAATCATTCTACCGCATCTAGTCGATAGAATATATTTTCTATGGTAACGTATGTTGCTTCGTTTCTCAACTTGCGCCTGCGCGGGAGTCAAGCTGTCATGTAGCAAGCGCTTGGTCGCCACGATACTGTAGTGGTGTTTGACCCGCTGAAATCGCAGATACGGGTTTGTCACGATTATGAAGAGAGGGCACAGAGCGGGCGACCCACTGGCACGCTCTTCTAAGGTCCACGGTGCAGCGCGCAATCTACAAATTGACGCAAAGCGATTATAATGCGAGGAGTGATTTAAGAGCGAAATCAAGGACGGCTCATGCCGCTTTCGATACATCCCGATGCGGTCAATGCGCTAGTCAGCGGCGAGATTGGCGCCCCATCAACCGTGCTAGGCGCGCATCGGCAGGGCGATGGAGTCTCCATCCGCAGTTTCCGCCCTTGGGCAATACATGTCGACATCGTCAATGAATTGACTGATGAACGGGTCCGCATGAAGACCTGGCACGAAGACGGACTCGTCGTCGCCGAGCTTGACTCAAGCTGGGTGGCGGCGCCGTACCGCTTCGAGGCTGAAACCGCTGAGGGCGCTCATGATGTCTGGGGCGATCCCTACATCCATCCGCCGCTTTTGACAGAATACGACATATATCTCTTTAGCCACGGGCAGCACCGCGACATTTACAAGAAGCTGGGCGCGCATAAACGCGTCAGCAAGGGCGTCGCCGGCGTCAACTTCGCCGTATGGGCGCCCAACTGTTACAAAGTCGCGGTAGTAGGCGATTTCAATCGCTGGGACGAGCGCGCGCATATCATGGAAAGCAACGGCGAATCCGGCATCTGGGAAATCTTCGTGCCGGGCTTGGAAGCGGGCGCGCATTACAAATACGAGATCCGTTCGCACAACGCCGGCTACCGCGCCCAGAAATCCGATCCATACGGCTTCTATTGCGAACTGCGACCGCAGACAGCATCCATCGTTTATGACTTGGAACAGTTCGAATGGAACGACAGCGACTGGATTAGCGCGCGCGCGCAACGCGATCCGCTCTCGCAGCCCATGAATATATATGAACTGCACCTGGGTTCATGGCGGCGCAAGGACGGAAACGAATTTCTCACCTATCGCGAACTGGCGGACGAGCTCGTGCCCTATCTCGTCGACATGGCTTACACCCATCTCGAATTACTGCCGGTCGCCGAGCATCCGCTGGACGCCTCCTGGGGTTATCAAGTGACCGGCTACTTCGCGCCGACCAGCCGCTACGGCGCGCCGGCCGACTTCATGCATTTGATCGACCGCTGCCACCAACATAACATCGCCGTCATCCTCGACTGGGTGCCAGCCCATTTCCCCAAAGACGGGCATGGGCTGAATTACTTCGATGGCACGCATCTCTACAGCCACGAAGATCCGCTGCAGGGCGAACACCCCGATTGGGGCACGATGATCTTCAACTACGCGCGCAGCGAAGTGCGCAGTTTCCTGCTCTCCAACGCGCTGTTTTGGCTGAAAAAGTATCACATTGACGGCTTGCGCGTGGATGCCGTCTCATCAATGATCTACCTCAACTTCTCGCGCGAAGCGGGCGAGTGGAGACCCAACGAATACGGGGGTAACGAGAACCTCGCCGCCCTCGCCTTCCTGCGCGAATTCAACGAGGTCGCGCATGCCGAGGCGCCCGGGGCCATCACCGTTGCTGAAGAATCCACCTCCTGGCCGATGGTTTCGCGCCCGACATACATTGGCGGGCTCGGCTTCACCTTGAAGTGGAACATGGGTTGGATGCACGACACGCTGGAATATATGGCGCGCGAGCCGGTCCACCGGCGCTATCACCACCATCAGATCACTTTCGCCCTGCTCTACGCCTTTAGCGAGAACTTCGCGCTGCCGCTCTCGCACGATGAAGTGGTGCATATGAAAGGCTCGCTTATCGGCAAGCTGCCCGGCGATTATTGGCGGAAATTCGCCGGGCTGCGTCTGCTTTTCGGCTATCAATATACCCAGGTCGGCAAGGCGCTCAACTTCATGGGCAACGAATTCGGCCAATTCGCCGAATGGAGCGAGGAGCGCAGCCTCGATTGGCATTTGCTCGAGTATGAGAAGCACGCTCAAATGCAAGCATACGCGCGCGACCTCAATCATTTATATCGCGAGCAGCCCGCCCTTTGGCAAGTCGACTTCGATTCGGCCGGCTTCCGCTGGATTGAAGCCAACGACGCCGATTACAGTGTCTACAGCTATATCCGATACGCTGAAGACAGAAATGACTTTCTGGTCATCGCGCTCAATTGCACGCCGGCGGCGCGAGAGAATTATCGCATTGGCGTTCCGGAGCCTGGCTACTATCGCGAATTGCTCAATAGCGATGCGAGTTGCTATGGCGGGGGTGATGTCGGCAATGCGGGCGGCGCGCACAGCGATAACTTCGGGTCGCAGGGCCTGCCCCACAGCATCAGCCTGCGCCTCCCGCCTTTAGCGATACTCATCTTGAAACGCGGGAAATGATTTGATGCTTTACCGCAGCAAGAATGACTGACTCTAAGTCGTTTGCAAGGACGCCTCTGAAAGCCGCCGCTCAAATACTTAGATTTTGTCCGGCGGGCGAGCCACCGGCCCGCCCCTGCGAAACACCATTAGATTCCAGCCCGATGGCGCCTCTCATGCTTTTGCCGGCGTCGCCGCCTTCCGCCGCGGCGGAGGCGCCAACAGCGCCGCTGCCAGCACCAACAGGCACAAGCCCGCGCCCAGCCACAGCACCGGCGCATAACCGCCGCTCAAATCATAGCTTATGCCGAATATGGCTGGTCCCAGCGCGCTGCCGATAACGCTGGAAGTATAAACGAAACCGCGAATCTCGCCCTGGAACTGGCGTCCGAACAAATTAGTCCAGACGGCGCCGTCAAAGACATAGCCAATGCCCATGCCCAAGCCAAAAGCCAAGGCGTAAGCGATCAACAATGGCGTATCTCGCATCAGCATCGCCAGCGCCGACGCGCTTAGCAGAGCCAGCATTTGCAGAGCGGCGACGTACGATGGTTTGAAGCGATCGATCATGTACCCGGCGAGCAGCGCCGATCCAGCCGCGAAAATCGATATCAAGGCGAATGTCTCGGTGGCGACCTGCGCGCTATGATCGAGGACGGCGAAAATCGAAACTTGATGCAGGATTAAGCCCGTGCCCCAAGCCGAGGGCAAAATACGCGCGGCGATGAAGACCCACAGAATCGGCGTCCGCAGCGCCTCGGCGAGCGTCCAGTTGTCTTCCGCGTCCGCTTCTTGCTTGGCGCTGTCGCCAGCGTCATTCGCGGCGTTGTCCGGCAGCAACCCATATTGCTCGGGTTTGTTGCGCATAAGCAGCGCAAAGGACGGAATCACCAGCGCCGCGACAGCAAAGCCCAATAACAAGAATGCCTGCCGCCAATCCATCGACTCCAGCAAGACACGCAGCAGATTGACGTAGATGCCTTGAAACAATGCGAAAGCCAGCGCCAGCAGCGCCATCATTCGGCCGCGCCGCCGTCGAAACCAATTCGCCACCGCCGTCGAACTCACCAGCGTCAGCGCGCCTTGTCCCAAGCCGCGCAAGCCGGCGAAGGCAAAGAACAGCATGATCGGTCCAGTGATTAGGGAACTCAAGACCAGTACGGCAAAGAACAGTATGCCGACAGCAACGCCGACGCGCCGGTTGCCCATCGAGTCTATCCGGCGCCCGACCCATGTCAGCCCCAGCGATGCGACGAAGGTGCCCGCGCCATACAAACTGCTGACAGTCGTGCGGTCGAGCCCGAAGTCTTCTATGAAGAAATCCATGAACAGCGAGACTGAAAAGCTCTGACCCGGCGAGCTACAGATTGCCCCGATCAAAGCGACCAGCCAAACGATCCAGCCGTAATAGACGGGGCTCGCAGCCACGAGCCGGCTCCGGCCCGGCATGCTCGCCGAAAGGTGTCTCACTAGAAAAGCGCCTTACTCTGAGTATCAGACCGTAAGATTATAGAACTCTATGCGCCAATTGTAAGCCAACGCTGATACCTCGTGATAAAATTGAGGCGTAGTACGCTAAAGTTAAATTGCAGGATGTTGGACTCGGTTCGTCTAGATTCACGGAGCGCATCGCGCCGCTGAAAAGAGAAACTGTCCTTCGAAAGCAAACGCCTGATGAGCATCCCATCTGACCTCGCAATCGCCCAAAACGCAAATCTCGTCCACATTGACAGAATCGCCGAAGAAATGGGACTTGATCCGGCAACAGATCTGGAGCATTACGGCCGGTTTGTAGCCAAGATTAACCTTGAAGCGCTTGAAGGTCTAAAATCGCGACCCGACGCCAAATATGTCGATGTGACCGCCGTCACGCCGACGCCGCTTGGCGAGGGCAAGTCCACCACCACAGTTGGTATCGGGCAGGCGATGAAGCATATCGGCAAAAGGGCGGTCATCACCGTGCGCCAGCCCTCGCAAGGTCCCACCTTTGGCATCAAAGGCGGGGCGGCCGGCGGCGGCTACAGCCAGATCGTGCCGATGGAAAATTTCAACTTGCATTTGACGGGCGACATCCACGCCATCAGCGCCGCGCATAATCTAATCGCCGCCATGCTCGACGCCCATATCTACCATGGCAACGCCCGCAACATTGATATACACAATATCCCCTGGCGCCGCGTCGTCGACCTTAACGACCGGGCGCTGCGCAATATCATAGTCGGTTTGGGCAAACGCTTTGATGGCGTGCCGCGCCAATCCGGCTATGATATCACGGTCGCGTCCGAGATTATGGCGATCCTGGCGCTGACGACTTCACTGCAGGATATGCGTGAGCGCATCGGCAAGATGGTCGTCGCCTATGACCGCGATAAGAACCCGGTCACAGCCGAGGATATTCGGGCGGCCGGCGCCGCCACCGTGCTGATGAAGGAGGCGATTAAGCCGAATCTGATGCAGACGCTGGAGAATACGCCGGCGCTTGTGCATGCCGGTCCATTCGCCAATATCGCCCATGGCAATTCCTCCATTATCGCCGACCAGATCGCGATGAAATGCGGCGACTATGTCGTGACCGAGTCCGGCTTCGGCGCGGATATCGGCGCCGAGAAGTTCTTCAACATCAAGTCTCGCATAAGCGGGCTCAAGCCAAACGCCGTCGTCCTGGTCACGACCATACGCGCGCTAAAGGCGCATACGGGCAAATACGTGATCATCCCGGGCAAGCCGATTGATCCGGCGCTCAAGGAGGAGAATGTCGCCGATGTCGAGGCGGGCGCGGTCAACATGGCGCGCCACCTGGAGAATCTCATGAAGTTCGGGGTTAATCCGGTGGTGGCCATCAACGTCTTCGCCGATGACAGCCCCGCCGAAATCGACGCTGTGCGCGAAATCGCGCTTGCCAAGGGCGCGACCGGCGTCGCCGTGGCGCGGCACTGGGCGGAAGGCGGCGCCGGCGCAGTCGAACTGGCCGAGATGATCGTATCAGCCTGCGAGATGCCGAATGAGTTTCGCCTGCTATATCCCGATGACATGTCAATCAAGGACAAAATCGAGACAATCGCGACCGAGATCTACCGCGCCGATGGCGTCGACTACGCGCCGAGCGCCAGCCGCAAGATTCGTCAATATGAAGAACAGGGATTGCGCGAGCTGCCAATCTGCATGGCGAAGACGCATCTCAGCCTGAGCGACAATCCCAAGCTTAAGGGCGCGCCGGATGGCTTCCGCATCACCATCACCGACATTCGCGCGGCGGCCGGCGCCGGCTTCATTTATCCTCTCTGCGGCGATGTGCGCACGATGCCCGGCTTGGGGCGGCGCCCGGCGGCGATGAATGTCGATATTGACGAAGACGGCAAGGTTGTTGGCTTGTTCTGAGCACGTGGCATACAGCTATGCAATCGCATCCTGTAGGGGCGTTTCGCCGAAACGCTCTACGGAATCTGGCTCGTAGAGCGGGCGTCTCGGCGAGACGTCCAAATGAATCAGGATAGAACGGCGGGCGTCTCAGCGAGACGCCCCTACAGCTTCCTGCTCTATTGCACGCGCCCTTCTCTTGGCGACTACGTTTGTTTCGCGGCATAATGGTGGCCTGATAAGCGAAAGCGCTTGAACATCACGGAGGGCTCATTGACAGACGAAGCAACTATTGGATCTTCCATCAGCCGGCACGCCTTCAATTATGAGCCGCCGGCGATCAATGGCGACTTCCTGGGCAAGCATATTATTTCCGTTGACCAATTTCAGCGGCGCGATCTTGATATCCTCTTCGACGCCGCCTCAGCCATCCGCAAGCGCATCCGCACCAGCGATCGGGGCTTGACCGAGCTCTGCGCCGGCAAGGTTATGGCATCGCTTTTCTTTGAAGCCAGCACGCGCACCGATATGTCTTTTCAGGCGGCGATGCGGCGCCTCGGCGGTGACGTAATCGCCGTGAGCAACGGCGTGCGCTTTTCATCAATGTACAAAGGCGAGAACCTCTCCGATACGATCAGAGCCACCGGCTGCTACTCGGATGTGATTGTGCTGCGACACCCGGAAATCGGCTCCTCTTATGAAGCCGGCTACTATCTCGACCTGCTTAACGGACGCATTGACAATCCCACGGTCGCCATCAGCGGCGGCGATGGCATCGGCGAGCATCCGACCCAGGCGCTGCTTGATATCTTCACCATCTTTGACCAGAAGAAATCGCTTGACGGCTTAACAATTACGCTGGTTGGCGATCTCAAGCACGGCCGCACGGTGCATTCGCTGGCGAAATTGATCGCCTATTTTGACGCCGCCGATGTGCGGCTCTGTCTGGTCGCGCCGGAGAGCCTCGCTATGCCCTCTGACATAACCGAGTTGATTCTGTCGCACGGCATATCCGTCTGCCAAACGGAGGACTTGATGGATGTCATTGGCGAGACCGATGTCATCTACTGGACGCGCATTCAGGAAGAACGATTTGAAGATACCAAAGAATATGGGCGCATCAAAGATCGCTTCATTATGACGCCCGATGTCTTGTCATGGGCGCGCGCCGATTCGATATTGATGCATCCCTTGCCGCGCAAAAACGAGATGGGCAGTCGCGAAGATCACGATATTCTGGATAGCGACCGGCGCTCGATATACTTCGAGCAGATGGAAAACGGGATGTTCGTGCGCATGGCGCTGCTGGTCAAGGTCTTGCGCGGGGTTTATGTCTGATGCCGCGAATCAAGATCCACGGCATGATCGACCCGCACACGCACCTGCGCGATCTGGATTGGTCCCACAAAGCCACATTCGAATCAGAAACGAAAGCCGCAATCGCCGGCGGCTACTGGGCGGTATTTGATATGCCCAACACCGCCCCCTCAACTATCGATGATGCCCGCTTAACCGACAAACTGGCGCGCATAAACATGAGCGCCCATTGTGATTGGGGGCTCTACTTCGGCGCATCGCAGACGGACAACAGCGCGGAATACGAGCGTATCGCGGCGCGCGTCTGTGGGCTGAAAATGTATAACAATTCCACAACTGGCGACCTCTTCATCGACTCCAGCGCCATGCGCGAGCGGCATTACCGCGCCTGGACCACCAATCGCTTAATCGCGGTGCACGCCGAAGGCGAGACTGTCGCCAATATCATCGACCTCGTGCGCAAATATAGACAGCCGACGCACTTTCTGCATATCAGCAGCGAATTCGAGATCAACCTCTTGACTGAAGCAAAGCAAGACGGCTTGCCGATTACCATTGGCGTCTGCCCGCACCATCTCTTTCTGACCGAAGAGGATCTGCCGGCTCTTGGCGGTTATGGACGGATGAAGCCAGAGCTCAAGCGCAAGACAGACCAGCGAGCGCTCTGGCGCGCCATTCGGCAGGGCGTTGTCGACATCATCGAGTCCGATCACGCGCCGCATACGAGAGCGGAAAAAGAGGCGGAAGCGCCCGCTTTCGGCGCGCCGGGGCTGGAAACAACTTTGCCCCTCATCATGCAAGCGGTGAAAGACAGCCGCCTGCCTCTGCAAAGAGCCTGTGATATGCTTTCGCTAAACGTTCAGCGCATCTGGCGCATCACGCCCTTGCCAAAGACTTATACCGTAGTGGATACCGACCTCAGCACCATCATCGAAGGACGGAATCTCCTGACCAAATGCGGCTGGTCGCCCTTTGAGGGCATGCGCGTCTGCGGTAAAGTCATTGAAGTTTGGATACGCGGTCATCAAGTCTATGACGGAGAAAACGTCTTGAGCGCGCCCGGCTTCGGACGCAATCTCTTCGGATTTGTCGCATGAGTGCGGGAGGCAAGGCTGCGTTATTGCATGCCATCGCTGGCGCAAGCCAGATGCTGAACCGCGCGATCATATTTCGCCGGTCGGCGCAAGAATCGCATGATGCCGTGCTTCGACTCCTGCGCCTTTTAGACGGTCTTCCGCTCTCCGCCGCAATTGCATCGGCGCTTCACCGCTCGACGTTCAGCGACAGGCCAACCGAAGTCGGTGGCTTAAGCTTGTCTCATCGGCTGATCCTGGCCGCAGGCTTGGTCAAAGGCGAAGGCTTCGCAGACGAGGGGCAGGCTTTGGGCGCGGCCAGCGACAGGCGCCGCAATATCATGCCGGGCTGGCGCGTCATACCGGCGCTGGTAGGTCCGGTCGAATTCGGCTCTTTCACGCGCCACCCCCGCCTTGGCAATATGGGCAAAACCGTCTGGCGGCATGAAGACACGCGATCGACGCAGAATCGCGTGGGCTTGCGCAATCCAGGCGCGCGCGCGGCCGCCCGCTTCCTGGGCGATCGCCGCCACAAGCTGCCTAATGAATTCGGCATCAATATCGCCGTCTCTCCCGGTGTTGAGGACAGCGACCAGCAGAGACGCGATGTGCTCGAATCGCTCAGTTTCTTCCTCGATGCCGGCGTCCATCCGCGCTGGTTCACGCTCAACTTGAGTTGCCCAAACACTGATGACGATCCGCTGGGGCATCAGTTGGAGTCGGAAACGAAAAAATTATGCGGCGCCATTATTGAGCGTCTGGGGCGGCAAGACCTCGACATACCGCTTTGGGTCAAGATCAGCCCGGGCTTGGCGACTGAACAATACCAAACGCTCATGCGCCTATTTGACGAGGTCGGCGTCAAAGCCGTAATCGCCACCAACACACTGGCGAAACCCAGCCCAAGCGACCGCGGCTTGCAGGCGGGCGTCGGCGGCGGCGATCTGCTGCCCGCCAGTCTTGATGCCGTCGGTCATTTGCTCGCGGAGAAAAGCCGCACGGGAATCTCGGTTGATGTGATCGCCTGCGGCGGCATCCTTGACGGCGCCAGCCTGCGCGAATACGAGCGTCTTGGCGTCAAAGCGGCGCAATATTGGTCGGCGCTGGTCTATCGCGGTCTATTCGCCGCCGCCATAATCGAAAGCGAACTCGCGGAATATGACTACGAATACGAAACTGTCCAGCGCGAAAGCCTTGCTTGATATCGGCGCGATCGGCTTCTCGCCCGATAAGCCCATCACTTTCAAATCCGGCATCCAATCGCCAGTCTATGTCGATAATCGTCAGTTGATTTATTATCCAGCCGCCTGGCGCGTCATCATCGAAGACTTCGAGTCACTTATCGACGCCAGAAATCTGCAATTCGATCTCATCGCCGGCGTCGCCGTCGGTGGCGTGCCGCATAGTTCCGCGCTCGCCTACAGCATGAGTAAACCGTCCGTTTTCATCCGCAAGGAGACCAAGGGGCACGGCATGGGCAATCGCGTAGAAGGCGGCTCTGTGGCTGGGCGCCGCGTGCTGCTGGTGGAAGATCTCGTTACCACCGGCGGCAGCAGCCTTTCGGCAGTTGACGCCCTGCGCGAGTCCGGCGGGATTGTCACCGCTGCCCTGGCGATCGTCAGCTACGGCTTCAGCGAGGCTGCGTCCGCCTTTGAGCGCGCTAACATTGCCTTGTACACGTTAACCGACTTCAAAACATTGCTGAATCTGGCGCGCGAGCGTCATATGTTTAAGGCCAATCAAGTCGTCCTGATACGGCGCTGGTTCGCCGATCCCAGCGCCTGGAGTAGGCAAGAACGATGAACGCAAGCGACAAATACAATGCCCGTGTCGACGCTGGCGATTCCCTCCTTTGCGTCGGTCTCGATAGCGATCTGCGCAAACTGCCGGCCGCATTCCGCGCCAAGGACGCGCCTCAGCTGGCTTTCAATCGCTACATCATTGACGCCACCGCCGCATACGCCGCCGCCTTCAAATTCAATATGGCCTTCTATGAGGTCAATGGCGCTGATGGCTGGCGGCAACTGGCGCAATCGGTGAATTACTTGCGCGAGCGTCATCCCGATATCTTGATCATCAGCGATGCCAAACGCGGCGACATCGGCAATACAAGCGGCGCCTACGCGCGCGCTATCTTTGACGAGCTCGGTTTTGACGCGGTCACGCTGAATCCCTACCTGGGCCGCGATGCGCTCGAGCCCTTCCTTGAATACAGCGACAAAGCTTGCATCATCCTCTGCCGCACGTCGAATCCGGGCGCAGCCGAATTGCAGAATCTGTCGCTGAATGGTCGCCCGCTCTGGCAGACTGTCGCCGAGAAAGCGGCGGGACCTTGGAACACAAATGGCAACTGCATGCTGGTCGCTTCCGGCATGAATCCGGCGGAAATGGCGCAGATTCGCGCCATCGCTGGCGAGATGACCCTGCTCGTTCCCGGCATCGGCGCCCAAGGCGGCGACATCAAAGCGGCGGTTCATGCGGGCTTGAACCGCGCCGGCCGCGGGCTGATCATCAATTCTTCGCGCGGCATCATCTTCGCCGATGATCCGGCGGAAGCGGCTTCAGGGCTGCGCAAGGCGATTAACGCGCATCGCCAGACCACGTCAAGGCTGCGCGCCCCTCTTGAAGAATCATGATTCCAAGAATGCGACTTCGCGAGAACCGTAGGAATAACATTGCGATCTAAGATGGAGTCGTAGGGGCGAGCCGGTTGCTCGCCCGTCTTGATTGAAGTTTAGATTTAATCTTTTCTCGAGATGCTCAGAAAATCCCAAATCCAATTGACGCAGAACGATGACGAAACCGCCCGCAAACACCCGCATATTCCGCAAGTCGAGCGTCATCAAGACCACGCTGGCGCAAATGAAACACTTTCATGAAGCGCCGCAAGCCTTAGCCAGCTTAACGCCGCCGCCAATGCGCCTGCGGGTCAATCGCGATGAGCGCCGCTCCATCTCCGAAGGCGAAATAGACTTCACGCTCTTATTCGGTCCCCTGCCCATTCGTTGGCTCGCGAGGCATGAAACTGGTCCCACGGCCGATTCCTTCGCCGATGTGCAGGTGCAGGGACCGCTCGCTTATTGGCGTCACGAACATATTTTCACCGTGGTCGCCGGCGGCGTCGAATTAACCGACTGCATCACTTTTGCCCATCGCCCGGGCTTTACCGGTTTGCTCACTCGCCTCGCATTCGACGGCTTGCCTTTGCGCCTGCTCTTCGTCTATCGTCACTGGCGCACAAAGCGGGCTTTGCTATCCAATGGTGAAAGCTGAAGCGATTTGCCAAGCTGACGCTGTTGCTGTATCTTAATTTCACCTGGCTACAGGCAAGCTGAATCCGCGCCATGATTACGAACTCCGGCAAGACATTTGCGGCTCGTCGCGCTTTTTGTCCAATTCATATTGCCGCTCACGCAAAGAGGCAGCGCCATGCCTAGGTCCATCATCGTTATTGGCGCGGGCATCGGCGGTTTGGCGGCGGCTGTTCGGCTGGCGCAGGCCGGCTATGATATCACCGTTGTTGAATCGAGTCCGCAGGTCGGCGGAACGGCACAAGATTATCAAGCCCGCGGCTTCAGTTGGTCGCTGGCGCCGCCGCTTTTTGCCGCGCGGCCGCAGCTGGATGCGCTCTTTCGCGATCTGGGGCGCAGCCCGGCTGATTACCTGCGCTGGCTGCCGATTGATCCGCAGACGCGATTCTTTTTTCCCGATGGCGCTGTCTTCAACATGCAGCGCGAGTGGACCAGAACCGCCGCCGAGATCGCTCAGATTGAGCCGGGCGATGTCGCCGGTTTCTTGCGTTTTCTGGCCTACGCCGCTGGCATCCACGACCGCAGGCAATATGGTTTCGGTTCGCTTCTGAGGAGCTGGCTGCGCGCCGGTCCCTTTCGCAGCGCATTCGGCGCGGCCCGCCGATTCGTCCGCTCGGAAAAACTCGCGCGCGTTCTCGCCCATTATGCGAGCCATAGCGGCGGCAGCCCGTACGCAGTCCCGGCGCCCTTCAGCGAGCTGGCGCATACCTTCCTGAATGATGGCTTGTGGTACCCGCGCGGCGGAGCAGTGGCTATTGCGCAGGCGCTGGCGGCGCTGGCGGACGATTATGATGTAGCGATTCGCCTCGCCTGTCCTATCGAGCATATTGTGATCGAGCGCAACCGGGTGTCCGGCGTGAAGCTGGCAGCGGCGGGAGGCGAAATCCTGCGCGCCGATGCCGTCGTCGCCAACATGGATCCGATTTCAGCTGCGCGTTATCTGCTGCCGGCGGGCTCGGTTTCCGCGCCTGCGCTCCGCCGCCTGGTCCAGACTCCGATGTCCAGTTCGGTATTCATCATGCTGCTCGGCATCCGTGGGACTTTCCCCGGGCTCGCGCCCTACAACGTTTTCTTTTCCGAAGATGGTCGCGCGGAATCGGATCAGATTTTCCAGCGAGCGGTCATGCCCGCAGACCCGACCATAACGCTCTTCATAAGCAGCAAAATAGACCGTCAATGCGCGCCTTACAATCAGGAGAACTGGCTGATCGCAGTCAACGCGCCCGCGCTCTCGGACAGCATAAATTGGGCGACCGAGGGCGCCTTCGCGCGCGATCGGATATTGAACATTCTGGAAGCGCGTTATGGGCTTGATCTGCGTGACCGGATTCGCGTCGAAAAGCAGCTTACACCGGCCGACCTGGCGCAGATGTCGGGCGCCTGGCGGGGCGCCTTGCATGGGGAATTGCCTCATGGTCGGCGCGCGGCGCTGGCGCGCCCACAAATTCGCAGCCCACACGCAAAAGGCCTGTATCATGTCGGCGGCGGCGTATTGCCTGGCGGCGGAACCGCGCAAGCGATCCTGTCAGCAGAAGCGGCTGTGACCATGATCCGCCGAGACCTGAAGTGAGCTTGGCTAAGGCTTCGACATCATCAGGAGCGACAAGCTCCCCTTCTGCGCGACCGCGCCATCCTGCTTGACGACCCGCGTTTCGAGCACGACCGTGCCGCCACCGAGCCGGCGCGCCGCTTTGGTCGCGGTCACTTTCAACGCGACGTGGATCGTATCGCCGATATAAACCGGATTGCTGAATTTCATCTCCAAGCCGCGGAAACCCAGCACGGTGCGCTCCAGGATTCCCAGCTGATAAGCCTGCCCGACCGCGTAGCTAAGCGTCAGCATACCATGCGCCACCCGCTGCCCCATGAAGGAGTCTTTGGCGTAGTCGGCATCGGTGTGCATCGGATTGTAATCGCCGGTCAAGGCGGCGAACTGCACCAGGTCCGCTT
The DNA here is from genome assembly GCA_028875185.1 of Chloroflexota bacterium. Lineage (GTDB taxonomy): Bacteria > Chloroflexota > Anaerolineae > Aggregatilineales > Phototrophicaceae > UBA6055. The sequence continues at coordinate 35,827 of JAPPFH010000122.1, forward strand.
CGGTGATGGTGCGGCCGCGCGTACGCATCGTCGCGCCGACTTCGAATTCTTCAAAGTAGAGCCCGCGCGGTCCGTCCATTTCCATTTTCATCAGCATACCTTACTTCGGGAGGGCGACCCAAGGGTCGCCCCTACAATTTATGAATCGGCGGGCGACTCACCGAGTCGCCCCTACAAGGCTTGATTGGTATTACAAGACCGGCATGAAAAATGGGCAGAATACTGCATGACAGATCCTAATAACGAGACGAAATCGCAATCTGTGTACTGTTTCGCACTGGGCTAAGCTCCCCTTCCCTCATTTTGGGGTAAGGGGCTGGGGGATGGGGGCAGAAAATCAGGCGATTTTCGCTAATACCAATCAAGCCTTACAAAGCCACCTATGTTGCATCGGGCGACCTGATAGGTCGCCCCTACATCGGCGGAAAGGCGCTGCCAATCAATGGCGCAATCACCAGTGATACAATCGCCAGCAGCTTCAGCAGAATGTTCAGCGATGGGCCCGATGTATCCTTGAAGGGATCGCCAACTGTATCGCCGACCACAGCCGCTTTATGCGCGTCCGAGCCCTTACCGCCCAGATTGCCGGCTTCAATGTGCTTTTTTGCGTTGTCCCAGGCGCCGCCGGCGTTCGCCATCATAACCGCCAGCATAAACGCGGATACCAGCGAGCCAAGCAAGACGCCCACGAGCGATATCGGCGCGATGAATTCGCCCAATACATTGCCATTCCCGACCACAGCCAGCAGCGCCATGCCCACCGGTACGCCAACGGCTATGACGCCGGGCAGCAGCATTTGCCTTATCGCGCTGTCCGTGCTTATCGCGACGCAGCGCTCGTAATCCGGCTCGGCTTCTCCTTCCATGATGCCTTTGATCTCGCGGAATTGCCGCCTCACCTCTTCAACAATCTGCTGCGCGGCATCGCCCACCGCCACCATAGTCAAGGCGCTGAAAACGAAGGGCAGCAATCCGCCGATGAAGAGACCGGTAACAAACTGCGGATTCAGCAGCAGCTCTGCCGGATTCACCGCCGCGCCCAATGCCGAGCTGCCGCCGGCGGTCAGCGCGGTGATGAAGGCGGCTGTCAGCGCAAGCGCGGTCATCGCCGCCGAGCCGATGGCGAAACCTTTTCCGGTCGCCGCCGTCGTATTGCCGAGGCTGTCGAGCGCATCGGTGCGGTCGCGCACTTCTTCCGGCAAATCCGACATTTCGGCGATGCCGCCAGCGTTGTCAGCCACCGGACCATAGGCGTCGGTCGCCAGGGTGATGCCCAGTGTCGAGAGCATGCCGACAGCGGCCACCGCCACGCCATACAATCCAGCCTGAGAGGTCGCCAGCAGCGTCACCACCACCACGATGATGACCGGCGCCAGCGTGCTCATCATGCCTAGCGCCAAGCCGCGTATCACCACGATGCCGGCGCCGCCTACAGCCGATGCCGAAAGCGCCTTCGTGGGCCCGTAAGTGTCGGCGGTGAAGTATTCGGTGAAATAACCAATCAGTACGCCACCGACCAAACCGCTGAGCGTGGCGATGATGACGCCGATGCTCTTGTCGCCGAAAGGCAGGCTCAATCCCAAAATGATGATGACCACCGCGATCATACCGGAGGCGCTGTAGATGCCGCTGCGGATGCTGCCGAGCAAGCGCTCTTGATCGGCGCCTTCTTCGGTCTTGACCAGGAAGCTGGCGATGATGCTGATGATCAGCCCGGCTGTCGCCACTAGAATCGGAAAGATCTGCGCCGCCACTAATGAACCGTCTTCCACGAAAATGCCGGCGGTGGTCGCCAGCGATATCGCCGCGATGATGGAACTGGCGTAACTCTCAAAGAGATCGGAACCCATGCCGGCCACATCGCCAACGTTGTCGCCGACATTATCGGCGATCGTCGCCGGATTGCGCGGGTCGTCTTCCGGGATCCCCGCCTCCGTCTTGCCCACCAAATCAGCGCCGACATCGGCCGCTTTGGTATAGATGCCGCCGCCAACACGGGCGAAAATTGCAATCGAAGTGCCGCCGAAGCCAAAGCCCGCCAGCGCCGAAGCCGCCTGCGCCGCATCGCCCAATTGATTGACGAAGAGGATGAATAGCAGGCTGATGCCCAGCAGCGCCAGCGAAACCACCATCGTGCTCATCACCGTGCCGCTGGCGAAAGCCACCCGCAAGCCCATGTTGAGGCTCTGCGATGCCGCCTGCGCCGTCCGCACATTGGCGCGCACCGCGATATACATGCCGATGTAACCCGACAAGCCTGATGCCAGCGCCCCGCAAACGAAAGCCACCGCCGTCAGCACCGACATGCCCGAGCCGGGAACTTGGCTCAAGACGACCAATGCGACGGCGACGATCAGCACCAAAACCGCCACCGCCCGGTATTCGCGGCTGAGGAAGGCTTGCGCGCCCCGCTGGATCGCCGCCGCGATCTGCTTCATTCGCTCGGAGCCTTCGTCTTGCGACAGTACAAAGCTGCGCTGATAGAGCGCAAATAGCAATCCAACGACGCTGGCCGCCACGGCAACGGTGACCGCCGTATTCATGTCCATAATCCGATTCAGCTCCCTCGTGAACTATTTCACTGTCCAAAAGCATTAGCATTTCCAAGCAAACGATGGTAGCGCAGAACGCCATAATTGCAACACTAGACCGGCGCCGGCGACGCGTCAATTCCCGACTTCGCGCTATTGCCAATGCATCAATACCCAGAGCTGAACATCGCCTATAATATGAACGTCCTTAGGATGCGGGCAAAGACCAGATGGCAAATTCGCTCCAAACAGGCGCGGCCGGCGAGCGCATCGCAAAAGCATACCTGCGCGCAAAAGGTTACGAGATCCTCGACGCCAACTGGTCAACCACCTTTGGCGAGCTTGACATCGTCGCGCGGAAGGCGGGCGTTCTCGTCTTCGTCGAGGTCAAGACCCGCCGCGGCGTCAGCACTGAGCCCGCCCTGGAAGCGGTCACGCCGGCGAAACACGGTCGCATATTAAAGGCAATCTATCAGTATCTTGCCGACCAGGATTTTGACCCGGAGACGCAATGGCGCGTCGATGTCGTCGCCATCGCCATCGCTGGGCATCGCCGCCCGCGCATTGATCACGTGGAGGACGCCTTTGATTGGTGACGCGCCCCCGCTCATCATCATCCTCGGACCCACTGGAGTCGGCAAAACCGGCTTGGCTATCGAACTGGCGAGTATCCTAGGTGGCGAGATCATCGGCGCGGACAGCCGCCAGATTTACAAGTTCATGGATATCGGCACCGCCAAGCCGACCGCCGAGCAGCAGGCGCGCATCCCCCATCACCTGATCGACATCGTCCCGCCGGATTACAACCTCAGCCTGGCCGAATATCAGGAGGCCGCTTATCGCGCTATTGATGAGGTTCATCAACGCGGTGTGCTTCCCTTGCTGGTCGGCGGCAGCGGGCAATACGTTTCCGCTGTCGAAGAAGGCTGGTCGATTCCGCGTGTGCCGCCCGACACGGAGCTGCGAGCCGAGCTGGAGCGCTTCGCCAGCGACAACTCGCGCGCCGCCCTGCATGAGCGCCTGCGCCTCGTCGACCCGGTCGCCGCCGAGCGCATCCACCCAAACAATACGCGCCGCGTTATCCGCGCCCTGGAGGTGCAGATGCGAACCGGCAAAGCCATCAGCGAATTGCAAGTCAAGCGTCCGCCGCCCTGGCGCATCCGCCGGCTGGGCTTGCAGCTGGCGCGCTCGCGCCTTTATCCGCGCGTTGACGCCCGCGTCGACGATATGATTGATGCTGGTTTGGTCGACGAAGTCACGCGCCTGCTCAATATGGGCTACGATCGCTCCCTGCCGTCGATGAGCGGGCTCGGATACCTGGAGATCGCCGCCCATCTGCTGGACGGCTTGCCGCTGGACAAAGCGATTGAGCGCAGTAAATTCAGCACGCACGACTTTATCCGCCGTCAGGATGTCTGGTTCCGCGGGCACGATAACGGCATTCTGTGGCATAATGTTGAAGACATTGATGCGGTCGCTTTGGCGCAGGAGCTGGGCGATTGGCTTGCGAAAGGAAAAGCCTGAGGAAAGGCGATCCAGAAGATTATGGCAGCGGAATTCAAACTATCCCACCTTGATGAACGGGGCGCGGCGGATATGGTTGATGTTGGCGGCAAGCCCGTCAGCGAGCGGAACGCGCGCGCCGCCGGCGCCGTTACGATGAAGCCGGAGACGCTGCAACTGGTCCGTGAGGGCGAAATCAAGAAAGGCGATGTCCTCAGTATTGCGCGCATCGCTGGCATCATGGCGGCAAAGCGCACAGCCGACTTGGTCCCACTTTGTCATCCGCTGCCGCTGGACAAAATCGGGTTGGAGCTAACGATAAATGAGTGTGCTTGCGCCATTGAGATTACCGCCAGCGTCAAAACGAGCGGAAAGACCGGCGTCGAGATGGAAGCGCTCACCGCTGTTTCTGTGGCGGCGCTGACGATTTACGATATGGCGAAAGCGGTCGATCGCGAAATGCGCATCACCGATATCCGCTTGCTGGAAAAACGCGGTGGCCTGAGCGGCGATTACTTCGCGGAGGAATAGATGTCGCTGAAAGTACGCAATAAGAACTCTGATTCGGCATTTTCACTCTATCCCCGGGCCGCTTCCCGCGGCGCGGAATTTGCGCGCGCCAGCGAGCTAGGTGTATGGACCTGTAGCGAGGTTGTTTTTTAGCATGACAAACCTGGTAGGTCTGAGCATACCATGAGAATCACAGTTCTCTTCTTTGCCACCCTGCGCGATCGGGTTGGCGCGCGACAGATCGCCGTGGATATTGACGACGCGGCAAACAGCATTGAGGCGCTGCGCCGCGAATTGGCCGCGCGCTACCCGGCCGCGGCTGAGAATCTCGGCGTCGCCCTCGCCGCCATCAACGAAGAATTCGCCTTCAATCACGACTGCCTCAGCGATGGCGATGAGGTCGCGTTTTTTCCGCCTGTCAGCGGCGGATCCGGAGACCAAGCGGAGCGCCCGCAGCTGTTTCGGCTCGCGCGCGCGCCAATCGACCACAACGAGATCATCGCCGCCATCTGCACCGCGGGCACGGGCGCCGTATGCCTCTTCAGCGGCGCCGTCCGCGGGCGAACGGAAAAAGACGGTCACCTTCCCAATACTGAATACCTAGAATACGAAGCCTACGAACCGATGGCGCTGGTCAAGATGCAACAGGTGGCGGCGGAAATCCGCGCGCGTTGGGGCAAGGTCGAGGGCATCGCCATCATCCAGCGCATCGGTAGGCTGGGCGTCGGCGACAATACAGTCTTATGCGGCTGCTCGTCGCCGCACCGCGATGACGGCTGCTTTGAAGCGGCGCGCTATGGCATCGACCGCCTGAAAGAAATCGTGCCAGTTTGGAAAAAAGAGGTCGGCAGCGCCGGCGAAACCTGGATCGAAGGCGCCTATAACCCGCATTCTGGCGACAAGCGCCAGGAATAGTAGGGGCGAGCCATTGGGTCGCCCGCCCAAGTGAAAAATGCAGGGGCGAGAGACGGGCGTTGTCTGCGCGCCCCCTGTCTCGCCCGCCCAAGCGAAAAGAAACCTAGGGGCAATCTCTTCATGCGCGCGCGCGAAAATACCCCAGCGTTCGAAGAACAAATCGGCGTCAGTTTCCACAACCGCGAGCTGCTGACCCAAGCGCTGACGCATCGCTCATTCGTTAATGAATACGATGGCGACGCGCTTGACAACGAACGCCTCGAATTCCTCGGCGACGCCGTGCTCGATCTCATCGTCGCCGACCTGCTCTATCGCAAATTCCCGCGGGTCGACGAGGGCGAGCTGACGCAGCTGCGCGCGGCTCTGGTCAAGACTGAATCGCTGGCGCATTTGGGCGTCAATTGCCGCCTGGGCGAATATCTGCGAATCGGCCACGGCGAAGAGCTCAGCGGCGGCCGCGAACGCCAGACCATCCTTTGCCGCGCATTCGAAGCCGTCATTGGCGCCATATATCTCGATCGCGGCTTGGAGGCGGTCAAGGATTTTGTCGTGCCGCCTCTGCTCGACTTGCTGAATCACATCATCAGTGAAGGCTTGCACATCGATGCGCGCAGCGAGCTCCAAGAGCGTGTCCAGGCGCGCCTCAACATCACGCCCGATTACCACGTGGCCGGCGCTGAAGGGCCCGAGCACGCCAAAAGATTCCGCGTAGAGGTGGCGATCGGGGATAAGCTAATCGGCCGTGGAAGCGGCGGCAGCAAACGCGCCGCCGCCCAGGATGCGGCCCGCGCCGCCCTCAAACAACTTGAGGCGGACGGCCTTCCCGACGCGCTGTACAAGGATTAAGCGATCTGTAGGGCTTGACCGCAACTGGCTGGTATTGCCGCTTCTGCAACTTTTAACAGATTTCCAAAGCTTCATCATAGAGGGACGCGTAGACACAGGAGTTCGAGAGGGGAGCTAGATTGAGCGGCATCGGTGTCAAATCTGTCCTTGTCGTGCTGAAACAACGTGATTCTGTCGCTTTAAGAGGAAGATTTCAACGAATGCGGAGTGAATTTGAATTAAGGGACGAGCCCCACAAGCCCTAGGGCATAGCTCGGCGTTGGTCAGAATCGCCGCCGCTTAAAGCATTTGTCGCAGATGCGATAGCGATGCCGCGATGGGAGTTGCGCGCCACAAGACCGGCAGCGCCGCGCCATATTTAAGTTGCGCAGCAGCGCCTCATCAATCGAAAGCGACCATTCACGCCGCTCCTCGCGCGCTTGCCCGTGCGCCTCGCAGTTAGCCGCGAATTCTTTACGGCGCGAGAGCCAAAGGTAGATATCAGCGCAAGCGATTGAAAACTCGGTGGCTTCTAGATCGCCGCCATCGTTGATCGGCGTGGGCGCATCCGGCGGCAGCGGAATCTGATGCCCCTCCAGAATCATGTAGGCGCAATCGAGCCAATAGGAGCGCGTCGACTTGCGCGTGGGCGCGTTGACCAATTGAAGCGCGCTCTCCAGCCCCAGCTTCTCAATATTTTCATCCGAAAGCATCTTCGCCAAGGCGATTCGCTCGTCCATATCGGCGGTGGTAATCACCGCCCGCAACGCTTCCGGTATCGATTTTAGCTCGGCCCACTGGGTCAATTGCTCCGCCAGGCTGCCCGGCAGCAGACTAAGGTCATCGGCAGTCGGCGCAACGCGCGCGAAGGTCAATTCGGGCGGCGTATGTTCGTAGAGTTCACGTATCACTTCAAGGTCGTGTTTATGGGTCGTGCCGATCAATCCCGTCTTTGACATGCCATAACGCCCGGCGCGTCCGCCGATTTGATGAACCTCGCTCGGATACAACTGGCGATCATTCTTGCCATCGAACTTTTCCACTTCGTAGAAGCAGACGACATCAGCCGGCAAATTCAGCCCCATGCCCACGGCATCGGTCGCCACGCAAATTTCGGTCTCGCCTTCGGCGAAGCGATCGGCTTGCCGGCGCCGCACTTCTGGCGGCAAGCTGCCATAAACCACCGATACGGTCCGTCCCAACCGTTCAAGCTTCATCTTTAGATCAAGCACGCCCTGCCGCGTGAAAGCGACCAAAATCGTCGACGGCGGCAGCGACTCCAGCGTGAAGTGCCGCTCCACCAGCGCGATCGGCGCCAAACGCTGATGCTCCACCAATTCACAGGGAATCTCGGCGGCCGCAGCCAGCACTTGAATCAAGTTGCGCGCGGTCGGTGGCCCAATGATGTGCATTTCCGGCGCTGATGATTCCATCAGCGCGCGCGTCCAAGCCCAGCCGCGATCCGCGTCAGCCAGCATCTGCGCCTCGTCGATGATCACGCAGGCGCCGCTATTCATCGCGTTGAACATCTCGATGGTGGCTGCGGTGATGCGCGCGCCTTCGACCGGGATATGTTCTTCGCCCGTCAGCAAATTGCAGGCGACGCCGTCGCCATTCAGCCGGTCAAAGATTTCGTAAGCCAGCAGCCGCAGGGGCGCCAGATACCAGCCGGAGCGGGCCGCCTTCAGCGCGTCTAGTGCATCGTGCGTCTTGCCGCTGTTCGGCTCGCCGATATGGATGAACAGTTTCTGCTGATCACGATAATCGTTGCGCCATTTGGGAAAAGCGTCAATCAGCCGGTTGCGCAGGCGCCTTTCCGCCCCCCGTTTTCGCTGCCCGCGGGCGCGGCCGCCGCGTCGACGCGCGCGTTTGCCCTGATCGGCCTCGCGCTCTTTCTCGCCGCGCAGTTGATTGTATTCCTCGTAAGTATCCGGCAAATTCCAGTGCCCGCGCAGATCGCGCCAGATCATACGTTTGGGCGCCAAGCCCGCTTCGCGAATGCCCCGCTCCAAGCTGCGCTGGTCGATATCCAAGACCGAACGCAGATCGCTGGGGCGCAGCCGCTCGTAGCCCGCGATCATTTCGCGCAGGTCGGGGTCGGCCGCAGTCGGTATCAAGGTCTGCGCCGGGAAACGCAGTTTGCCCCGCGGATCGACAAAGCTGTCCAGCGCCAGTTCTTGCGCCGCCTTCCGCATCGTCTCGCCGTTCACGCCGACAAGCTTCGCCGCCTGCTTTACGTTGTAGCTGCGGGCGAGCACCTGGTCTTCAACTGAGTCTTTTGCTTTGGGTGCGGCGGCGCCATCACGGACGCGGTCGCCGCATTTCGCCAGCGCGTTCCGCCAGACCGCATCGTCGCCATTCTGTTCGGGCGCTGCGGTTTCAACGATATTTGATATGGACGACGCCAAATGCCTTCTCCCTAACTTCCCTACCTACCCTAGTCTATCCAGCGGTATGGGGAAACTTCGCGCGCGCCACTGCTTCCATCGACGGCAGCTGCCAAATCTCGGGGATCGTCGGCGAAGAGCGTCTTCTGCCGTACCGCTTGCAGGCCGTAACTCGCGACAAGGCGACCGATCAGACAGGTCTCGACACCAGTCTCGCGATAGACCTCCGCCGCAAAGCGCGCTGGATGCTTCTGTCCTTTGCGCCGATTGCAATCGGGGCATGAGACAACAAGATTCGCAGCCACATTGGACCCGCCTCGTCTCAAGCTCAAGACATGATCCAATTCAAACTCGGAGTTGACCAGGCTGGCGCCGCACCATTCGCAGCGTCCGCCGGATTCAAGAATGCGGTCGCGCAAGTTGTCGACGCCCAGATGGCCCCTTGCCCCCAGCCGCCCAGCGCGAGAATTCAAAGCGGCCGCGTATCGCTGCAGCGCGCCCTGATCAAGCAGGTCTTGATAAATCATTCAGCGGATTCATCCTGCGGATTGTCGAGCCGAAATCCGTGCCCGCGCACGGTCACGATATACTGATGCTCGCTGTCAACCTGCGACAGGCGATCGCGCAGACGCCGCACCAGGGCGTCAATCGCCTGCTCGCTGACGCCCTCGCCCAACGTATCGGGCCAGACCGCGTCCACCACATTGTTGCGGCTGCAAACACCGCCCTGGCTGGCGAAGAGGATCTCCAGCAAGCGATACTGCGGCAAGCTCAAGGGCGGATCAATGATCTCGTCTTTGATGCGAACCTCGTGCGTTTCCGGATCCAGCATCATTCGCAAGCCAGACATCGCGCTTGACGGGATCACATCGGGCAAGACCCGCGTGGTTGATGGCGCCGTCGCCCCGGAGCCGACGAAGCGCAGACGGATATCCTTGGCGATGCGAATCTCGTCGCCGTCTTCCAATTCGCGCATGCCAGTCAAGCGATAGCCGTTGACCCAAGTGCCATTCTTACTGCGCAAGTCTTCAACGACCGCGCTGCCGCCCTCCGTAATGATGCGCAAGTGCTGCCGCGAGATCTGCCGCACCGGGATGACGATGTCGCAACTCTCTTCGCGCCCAAGCACCATCTCGGCGCGATCCAACAACCAATGGGGGTTGGACAGCGATCCATCCAGCCAAACGATGACCGGAAATTCGTCGCTCGCCTGCGGCAGATCTGTGGAAGCGTTTTGCACCGAAATCACCTAAGCAGTCAATCTGCTCATATACGCCATTATACAGCAAGATGCTCAAGCTCACGACCTTGCATTGTCCGTTCATCGCTCAGACTGTATAATCGCGGCTTGGCGTTCAGCAATTAGGGAGCAGCCCAAGTGAGCCTTTTTCGCCGCGGTCTTTCCAAGACGCGTCAGTCATTCTTCGGGCGCATCGCGCAGATGCTCGGCAACACCGAAATTGACGAGGACACCTGGGACGACATGGAAACCCTCTTGATTCAGGCTGATGTCGGCTTCAACACCACCGTTAAAGTGATCGACGATTTGCAAGCGCGCGTCCGCGCCGAGGGCATGACCGAATCGGCGCAATTGCAGGGCGCGCTCAAGGAATCACTGGCGGGCTTGCTTGAATTCCCGCCGGCGCTGAACATCACCGGCCGCGAGCTGTCGATTATCCTCGTCGTCGGCGTCAACGGCTCGGGCAAGACCACCTCCATCGCCAAGTTGGCGCACCGCCTCAAGATTCTGTCGCGGCGCAAGGTCATGATCGCCGCCGGCGATACCTTCCGCGCCGCCGCCATCGAACAGCTGCAAACCTGGGGCGGGCGCATTGATGTGCCCGTCATCGCCAACCGCCCGGGCTCCGACCCGGGCGCCGTCGTCTACGACGCCACCATCGCCGCCCAATCGCGCGGTTACGAAATCCTCATTATCGATACCGCCGGACGCTTGCAAAACAATTTTAACCTTATGCGAGAGCTCACCAAGATCAGCGAAGTTTCGGGCAAAGTGGCGCCGGGCGCGCCGCACGAAGTCTTGCTCGTGCTTGATGGCACGACGGGCCAGAACGCCATTGAACAAGCGAAGCGCTTTGGAGAAGCCGCTGGCGTGAGTGGCGTCATCGTCACCAAGCTCGATAGCACAGCCAAGGGCGGCATGGTATTCTCCATCTTCAACGATCTCAGGCTGCCCGTGCATTATCTCGGTTTGGGCGAAAGCATTGATGACCTCGTCCTGTTCACGCCGGAATTCTTCGTTGAAAGCCTGTTCGACGACGAAGACGAATCAGGCTAGGCGATCCCTTGCTTATCACCAGCCCCCAAAATAGCAAAATCAAGCTCGTCCAGCGCCTGCGCGGCAAACGCGGGCGCCAGCGTGAAGCACGCTTCCTCATCGATTATGAACGCGACCTGCAGCGAGCGCTGCAATGCGGCTACGACATCGATTTTGTCTTGCATTGCCCAGACCTGGCACCTGCGCCCGGCGGCATCGAAGCTGAAACGCATCAGGTGACGACGGCTCTGTTCAAGCGCGTCAGTTACCGTGAAAACCCCGATGGCTTCATTGCTGTATTGCGCAGCAAGCCAGCCAAAGCCCTCGCCGCGCTGGAGGCGCGTGTCGTCCATCATGCCATCGCCCTTGTCGGATTAGCGGTGCCCGGCAATATTGGCGCGCTCTTGCGCAGCGCCGACGCCGCCGGAATCGACGCAGTCATAGTGGTCGACATCGCGATCGACCTCTATAATCCCAATGTCATCCGCAGCAGCACGGGCGCCTGCTTTCTCGACAACATTTATGTATTGAGCGGCGATGAAGCGCTCGCCTTTCTCAAGCGTGAAGGCTTCCAGTTGGTCGCCGCCGATGCCGCTGGCGGGCGCACGCTGTACGAAGCTGATTTCCAACCGAAGACAGCGCTTGCGCTTGGCGCCGAGGATCGGGGCTTGCCGCAAGTGTGGATTGACCGCGCCGATCAGGTCGCGCGCATTCCAATGAAAGGCGCCGTCAGCGATTCGCTCAATGTATCAGTGAGCGGCGCGCTTATGATGTACGAAATGTTCAGACAGAAGCTGGCGTCGCGCCAGAAAGGCTAGTCCGGGCGACCGCCCTCAACCATTATGGACCAGATCATAAGCCAGCTTTCCAGCTTCAAATCGCAGATAAATGAGTTGATGGCGCGCATTGATGTCGCCGCCAAAGCGCGGCAAATTGAGGAGCTAGAAGAGGAAGCCAGCCAAAACGAATTCTGGAACGATCCAGAGGCGGCGCAGCGCAAGATGCAGCAACTGTCGAAGCTGAAGACGCTGGTAGATAAGTGGCGCGCGCTGGACCTGCGCATCGCCGACGCGCTAGAACTGGCTGAGCTCGCGGATGCCGGCATGCAGGAGGAGCTCGCGGACGAAACCGACGCCTTGAGCGAAGTCGTCGAGGCGATGTCTTTGCAAGCCATGCTATCCGGCGACTACGACAGTGAGGACGCCATCTTCGCCATTCACGCCGGCGCTGGCGGCGTCGACGCTCAAGATTGGGCGGAAATTCTGGAGCGGATGTACCTGCGCTGGATGGAGCAAAACGGCTACAAGACCGAGATCCTGGATCGAAGCGGCGGCGATGAAGCCGGGCTCAAAAGCGTCACCATCAGCGTCAAGGGCGAATACGCCTTCGGTTTCTTGCAGAGCGAAGAAGGCGTGCATCGTCTCGTGCGCCTAAGCCCTTTCGACAGCGCCCACCGCCGTCATACATCCTTCGCCAAGGTTGAGCTTTGGCCCGATATCCAAAGCGACATCGAAATTGAAGTGGCGGACAAAGACATCCGCATCGATACCTATCGCGCGAGCGGCGCTGGCGGCCAGCATGTGCAAAAGAACGACACCGCCGTTCGCATCACCCATCTGCCCACCGGCGTCGTCGTTCAGTGCCAGAATCAGCGCAGCCAGGCGCAAAATCGCGACCGCGCCATGCAAATCCTCAAAGCGCGGCTCTTTGAAATGGAGCGCGCCAGGCAAGAAGCGGAAATGGCGGCGCTAAAGGGCGAGAATGTCGACGCCGGCTGGGGCAACCAGATTCGCTCCTATGTGCTTCACCCCTATCAAATGGTCAAAGATCACCGCACCGCTGTCGAAGTTGGCAACGCGTCCGGCGTGCTGGATGGCAATCTGGACGCGTTTATAAAAGCCTATCTGCGCCACAAGATCAGCGGCTGACGCGCTCCGCCGCCCAAGGGTGAGGGGCGACCGGCGAGCGGTGTCGGCGGTCAGTGTCGGCGGTCAGTGTCTACGCGACCTACGCGACCTACCGGGTCGCCCGACGCATAAACGCGGACTTTTCAGCGGGCGACATAATATGTCGCCCCTACACCTATCCTGCTGGATGCGCGACATATGGCGCGGAATATGCTAATCTAGTGTCAAAGGTCACTTCAGGTGAATGATTGATGTTGCCCTCGACGAATGTCTACTCGCGCGACCTCGAATCACTGCTGAATTCCCTGCGTGATATCAAGCCGATCGAAAGCGACCTCATCGCCGCCGCCTATCAGCGCGCCGAAACCGCCCACAGCGGTCAAAAGCGAAAATCGGGCGAGCCTTATTTCACCCATTGCGTCGCCGTCGCCAGCATCCTTGCCGAAATGAAAATGGACGCCGAGACGATTGCCGCCGGCTTGCTGCACGATGTCGCCGAAGACAGCGATATCACCGTTGAGGCGCTGCGCGGCGAATTTGGCGGGGCAATCGCCAAACTCGTCGACGGCGTCACCAAACTGAAGAATCTGCCCATTAAGAATGTCTCGCCAGCGGGCGATACGCGCCGCTCCAGCGCGGTCAACCGCGAGATGGAATACATCCGTAAGATCATGCTGACTATGGGTGATGATGTCCGCGTCGTCCTGGTCAAGCTGGCGGACCGCCTGCACAACATGCGTACGCTCGGTTATATGCCGCGCCACAAACAGCGCGCGGTAGCGCAAGAGACGATGGATATCTTCGCGCCGCTGGCTAACCGGCTCGGCATCTGGCAGATGAAGTGGGAGCTGGAAGATCTCAGCTTTCGCTATCTCAATCCGGAAGCGTATCGCTCAATCGCCAAAGCGCTGGATGAACGGCGCGACGAACGCGAGTCTTACGTCGCCCGCATCCGCGATCGCTTAATCGGCGAGCTCAATGCCAGCCGAATCATGAACGTCACCATCACCGCCCGCCCCAAACACATCTATAGCATCTATAACAAAATGACCAAAAAGGATCTGCCGCTGGAGCAGATATATGACGTCCGCGGCATGCGCGTATTGGTCGACAGCCTGGAGGAGTGCTACTTGGCGCTCGGCATCGCGCACAATCTCTGGCGCCCGATCCCCGGCGAATTTGACGATTACATTGCCAATCCCAAAGACAACTTTTATCGCAGCCTGCACACCGCCGTCCATGATGACGAGGGCAAGACCGTCGAAATTCAGATCCGTACCTGGCAGATGCACGAAGACGCCGAATACGGCATCGCAGCCCATTGGCGCTACAAGGAAGGCGGCAATGGGCGCGATCAAGCTTTTGAGCAGCGCCTCGCCTTTCTGCGCCGGCTGATGGAATTCGGTCCCGAGGTGAACGACGCCTCGCAATTCGTCGACACCGTGAAATCGGAGGTTTTCCAGGATCGGGTCTACAGCGTCACGCCCAACGGCGACATTATTGATCTGCCGGTTGGTGCCACCCCAATCGACTTCGCCTATCATATTCACACCGATATCGGCAATCGCTGCCGCGGCGCAAAAGTCAACGGGCGCCTGGCGCCGCTGAATTACAAACTGAAAATGGGCGACCAAGTCGAAATCTTGACGGCGAAACGCGGCGGACCCAGTATGGATTGGCTGAATCCCGATCTCGATTACGCCGTCACCAGCCGCGCCCGCACAAAGATCCGACATTGGCTGCGCAAGCAGAATCGTGACAAGCATATTGTCATGGGCCGGGAAGTGCTGGAGCGCGAACTCAAGCGCCTCGGTGTACTGGAGAAGGTCACTTTCGATTCGGTCGCGCGCCTGCTGAATTACGACAAGCTTGATGACTTTCTCGCCGCAATCGGCGCCGGCGATGTAACTGGCTCGCAAATCACCAACCGCGTCCTCGAGGATGAACGCCGGAAAGCGGCGGAGAGTGTCAGCGAAGAAGAGCTGTTAAAGCCACGGACGAAGCCCAGAAGCGCGAGCGTCGCCAAAGGCGTCAGCATCATGGGCGCCGGCGGCTTGCTCGTCAACCTGGGGCGCTGCTGCAGTCCGATGGCCGGCGATGACATCATCGGTTATATCACGCGCGGCCGCGGCGTCACCGTGCATCGGACCGATTGCCCCAACATGGTCAACATGAGCGAGACCGAGCGCCTCATTGATGTCGCCTGGGGCACGGAAGAAGACGAGCAGCGTTATCTGGTGCCGGTCGAGGTGGTCGCGTACGATCGCGAAGGATTGCTGCGCGAGATCAGCACGATCATCGCCGAACAAAATGTGAACATCTCCGGGGTTGATGTGAACACGCGCCAGCATATCGCGACCTTGAACTTGCAGCTTGAAATCGCCAACAACCAGCAGTTGACGCGCATCCTCTCCAAGATCGATCTGGTGCCCAACGTGGTCGAGGCGCGCCGCCGCAATACCAGCTGAGCCATGCGCATCGCTCTGCTCGAATCGTACTACGGCGGCAGCCACAAAGCCTGGGCTGACGGTTACCGGCGTTTCTCCCGTCATGATGTCGACTTGATCACCCTGCCAGCCCAATTCTGGAAGTGGCGGATGCAAGGCGCTGCGATTACTTTCGCCCGCCTGCTGGAGACCAAGCCAGACTTGATTCTGGCCTCCAGCATGATCGACCTCTCGGTATTCCGCGCCTTGACCCGCGACCGCCTGGCTGATACACCCATCGCCATGTATTTCCACGAAAACCAGCTGTCCTATCCACAAAGCCGCCGCCAGAATCACGGCTGGCGTTACGGCTTCATCAACTACGTGAGCGCGCTCTGCGCCGATGCCAGTTTCTTCAACAGTCAGTTTCATCTGGATGACTTCATGGCGCAGTTGCCACGCATGCTCAAACATTTCGCCGACTACAACGAACTGCAAACCATCAACGAAGTCCGCGCGAAATCAAGCGTATTGCCGCTCGGCATCGACTTGCGCCGCTTTGACAAATACCGCGGCGATAGCGCTGCGAACGCCCCACCCGTCATCCTTTGGAATCACCGCTGGGAACATGACAAGGATCCGGCGATGTTCGTCCAAAGCATGATCAAGCTGGCGGAGGCGGGGTACGACTTCAAGCTGGCGTTCACTGGCGAGCAATTTGGCGAGGCGCCCCTTTCCTTCCAGCAGGCGCAATCGCGGCTGGGCGACCGCATCATCCAGCTCGGCTACCTCGATTCTATCGCTGATTACGCCCGATTATTGTGGCGCGCCGATTATGTTGTCAGCAGCGCGCGGCAAGAGTTTTTCGGCGTTTCAGTCTGCGAGGCGATTTACTGCGGCTGCATTCCCATCTTGCCCGACCGCCTCAACTATCCCCACCTGATCCCGCAGGAGCTCAAAAGCGCCTGCCTCTATCAAGACGACCGGCTGGCCGCCCAGTTGCGCTACCACTTGGATAATGAACTCAAGCTGGATATGAAGTCCTTACGGGATGAGATTTCGCGCTTCGACTGGCTGGTCATGGCGCCGCAATACGACGCCGAGTTAGAGGAGTTGGCTAATCGTCAGCGCTCGCGTCTGGGTCGGAGCCGTTCGCGCTAGCGCCGCTGTTCGCGCTGTCGACGCCGTCCGCCTGGTCGAGGAGCGATTCAAGCTCTTCCAGACTCAGCGGGTACTGCTGTGGGGTAGATTCAGTGGGTTGACCAGCATCGGCCGGCGGCTCGAATTGCGTCTCCGCTGGCGCGCCTTCCGCTTCAATGCGCTCGCGGATAGAAGCGATGCCGACCACGCGCTCTTTGTCGCGCAAGGCAATCACCGGGTGGCCGCCCGTTCCCGCGCGCTTCATGATCTTCGCCGTTTCAAGCGGCAGGCGCTTGGCTTTATGCTTATTGGTCAAAACCAGGACCTCATCATCGAGGGCGCCAACGGTCGCCGCCGCAACATTGGGATCGTCCGTCAAGCGCTTCATCGAAATGACACCGCTGCCCCCGCGCCCTTGCACCTTATAATCATCCATACGCGATGCTTTGGACTTGCCGTCGCTGCTGATGCTCCAAGCGTACAATTCGTCATCTGCCAGTGAAACGGCAACTACTTGGTCGCCTTTCAGCGGAAGACGCATCCCGCGTACGCCGCCCGAATTCAAGCCGGTTGCCCGCACATCATCCTCACTGAAGCGGATGGCGTAACCGCGCGCCGTCGTCAGCATGAGGTCGCCCCCGCCGCGGCTGAAGAGCACATCAATTATCCGATCACGCTCCGCCAACTTCATCACCCGAAACTCGCGCGACATCACCCCCGGCAAATCTGATACGGTCAAGCGCTTGACCCGACCGGAAGCGGTTGCAAAGCAGATGAAGCCCTCAGCCAATTCTAGGGGCAGACAGAGGAAGGACGCGACCTTGCGCCCCTTGCCCAGCGCGCATAGTTCGCTGAAGCGCGCGCCCAGCGCCGCCGCGGCCACCGGCGGAATCTGCTGCACCGGCATAGAAGCGCAGAAGCCATCTTCGGCGAAGAGGTATAGCGCCTGCGCCGTCGTGCTGTGCTGCAGCAAGCGTGGAGGCGTTTTGGTCGTGGTCGTCACTCGCGGCGCTTCATCGAGCGCCGTACGGCCCAGGTCGCCCTTAACGCTAAGCATCACCACGGTCTTTTCTTCCGGCGACAGGAAATCGGCTTGGCTCACATCGGAGGCCGCAATAATCGTCCGCCGCGCATCGCCGTACTGCGCCCTGACTGCCTGCAGCTCTTCCGCGATTTTCCGCCGCTGCTTGCGCGGGCTCGCCAATATATCTTCCAAGGACTTGATCAGCTTCAGCTTGTCCTTGTACTCCGCGCGAATCTTGCGAATCTCCAGCGAAGCCAGACGCCGCAGCGGCATCTCGAGAATTGCCGCCGCCTGTGTCTCGGTCACCTTGAGCTTTTTCACCAGATTGGCGCGCGCCGTATCGCTATTGCGCGACCGGCGTATCGTCTGGATGACCGCATCCAGATTGTCGAGCGCGATGATCAAGCCTTCGAGCACATGGGCCCGTTCCTTCGCCCGCGCCAGATCAAAGGCGCTGCGACGCCGCACCACTTCGAGCCGATGCTCGAGATACACCCGCAGCGCGTTCTTCAGCGTGAGCGTGCGCGGCTGCCCATCGACCAGCGCCAGCATGATGATGCCGAAAGTCGTCTGCAGCGGCGTAAGCTTGAACAACTGCGCCATCGCATCGCTTACCTCGGCGCCGCGCTGCAATTCTATTACCAGCCGCACCGGGTTCTGCCGGTCGGATTCATCGCGCAGGTCCGCCAGACCAGCGAGTTTGCCGCTGCTGACTAAGTTGGCGATGCGCTCAATCAAGGTCGTTTTGTTGGTCTGGAAAGGCAGCTCGCTAACGATAATCCGCGATTTGCCCCGCCCCATGTCCTCGATATGCACTTTCGCCCGCAGTGTGATCTTGCCTTGGCCGGTCGACATTGCCATACGCAGCGTGTCGTCATCGCCGCGCATCCTGTAGATGACGCCGCCCGTGGGAAAGTCCGGACCCTTGACGAAGCGCATCAACTCATCGACATCGATCGCGTCGAGCCGCTGCCATTGCTCCAGCATGTACACGAGCGCGTCGCAAATCTCGCCCAAATTGTGCGGCGGTATATTGGTTGACATGCCGACGGCGATACCCGACGCCCCGTTGACCAGCAGGTTCGGCGCCATTGCTGGCAGAACGGCTGGCTCTCGCAGAGACCCATCGAAATTGTCGACGAATTCAACCGTGTCCTTATTGATGTCAACAAGCAGTTCGCCGCCGATATCAGCCATCCGCGCTTCGGTATAACGCATGGCGGCCGCGCCATCGCCATCAATACTGCCGAAATTGCCCTGCCCGTCGATGAGCATGTAGCGCATCGAGAAGTCTTGCGCCATCCGTACCATCGTCTCGTAAACGGCGCCATCGCCATGCGGATGATACTTGCCCAGCACCTCGCCAACGATTCGCGCGCTTTTCTTGTGCCCGGCGCCCGCATGAATGCCCATGTCGTGCATAGCATACAGGATGCGCCGATGCACCGGCTTCAGTCCATCGCGCGCATCGGGCAGCGCCCGCGACACAATGACACTCATCGCGTAACTCAGATAAGCATCGCGCATTTCATTTTCGATGTTGATCGATTGAATTGAGCTGTCAGCCATCAACTGTCCTATGCGTCATTTCCGCGCGTAGGTGGCATCATCGCGCCTGCCAGCGCTGCTTCGAGTGGCGGAGGCAGCCATCGCCGCGATGAACACCGTATACAAATCGTCAGGCGCGAGGCTCATAACTGCCATGCGGACTTCACCTTCCCATTGTAGAATGCAAATCAAGAGAGTGTCAATCAATTTGGCGCCGACTCCTTCGCCAGCTTTGCTTTTTCTGATTCGCCACCCGTCAAACAAGGAAATCTGAGATTGGATCATATCCCCCAGAGCATAGCCAGGGCACGGCGTCGAGCCAGCAGCCTTGCCGCCGCCATCCGAATCGTATGCCTCTGCGCCCTTTTGGTCGCCTGCCAGTCTGAACCCGTCATCGATATCGCGCCGGAGGTTGAGCTTGAGTTAGTAGCCTCGCCCCAGCCGACCGCGCAAGAATTGGTCGTTCTGCCGACCGTTAAAGTCGATCCCTTACCCACACTGGAGGCGCCGCCGCCCACGTCCACAGTGCCGCCGCCGCCCTCGCCGACGCCATTTGACCAAGACTTCGGCGCCATAATCAGCCGCGATTATGTACAGCCAGCCACAACCACGCCGCGCCCGACAGAGCGCCCCGCAGCCACCGCCCCGCTGCCGACGCGCCCCGTCAACGCCATAACCACCGCCGTTCCCGTCGATCGAACCCGGCTCGACCGCACGCAAATGGGCATTCAAGCCTACTACAACTGTGATGTCTTTTGCTGGTCGAACACGCTGCATCAAATCACTCCGCTGCGCGTCGACTGGATCAAATTGCAAGCCAGTTGGCAATGGCTGCAGCCCGATCGCCCAGGTCAGTTTGATCAGAATTTCCAGTTATTCGAGCTTCACGTCCAAGAGGCGCACAAACGCGGATACAAAGTCTTGCTGAGCATCGCCAAGGCGCCGCAGTGGGCGCGCAATTACGACCGCAACGAAGACGGACCGCCGGATGACCTAAACGAGCTGCACTGGTTCATTCACAAGCTGATTGAAACTGTCGGTTCATATACTGACGCGATTGAAATCTGGAATGAGCCCAACCTCAAGCGGGAATGGACGGGAGATCGCCCAATCAGCGGCGCCAGCTACATGGAACTCTTCCGCGTCGGATACGATGCCGTACGGACGTACTCGCCGAATCTCACCGTTGTCACGGCCGGTTTAGCGCCGACCGGCAATTCCAGCGGCCTCAGCGTCGATGATCGCGACTTCTTGCGACAGATGTATCAAGCCGGTTTGGCGGAATACACAGATGTCAAAATCGGCATCCACCCATACAGTTGGGGCAACCCGCCCGACTTTCTATGCTGCGACAACATCGAGGGCCAAGGCTGGGACGACAAGCCGCAATTCTTTTTCTCGCAAAATATAGGCGACTATAGCAGCATCATCGCCGCAAACGGTCACAACGCGCCAATGTGGGTGACAGAATTCGGCTGGGCGACCTGGAATGACTTTCCGTCCTTGGCGCCCGAAGTTTGGATGGCTTACAACTCGGCCACTGACCAAAGCAATTACACCCTGCGCGCATTTCAAATCGGTCAGTCGCGCGCGGATGTCGAGGTTATGTTTTTGTGGAATCTCAACTTCGCTTATGAATTAGCTGTTCACCAGCGCAGCGAACTCGCCGCGTACAGCATCCTGTTTCCGCGCTTTGACGGCAGCGGCAACTGGCGCGAGCGCCCGCTATACCAGGCCTTGGCGTCGCGCCCATAGCGCCAATAGAAAACGCGGGACCCTTTCGGCATCCCGCGTAAACTTGCGGCAACTGCCTGCGCCGCGCTAGAGCTCGCTCAGCATATTTTCAAAGTCGTCCCCATCGCCGCCGACCTCTTCCAAGTCCAGCGCGCCTTGCGCTTCAAGCGTGACGTCTGGTGCTACCGCCTCCCGTTCCTGGTAGGCGTGGAAGCCGGTGCCCGCCGGGATCAGCTTGCCGATTATCACGTTCTCCTTCAAGCCGTGCAGCGGATCCACCTGGCCTTCGATTGCGGCGCCCGCCAAGACCTTGATCGTATGCTGGAAGCTCGCCGCCGACAAATAGCTCTCCGTGCTAAGCGCCGCCTTGGTGATGCCGAGCAATACGGGTTGGCCCGAGCAAGGGTCAAGATTTTCATTGATGAGCCGCTCATTGATTTCCAGCAGCTTCAACTGATCAATCAGCTCGCCGGGCAGCAGATCGCTGTCGCCGCTCCGCGTGATCTGCACCTTGCACATCATCTTGCGGATGACAGTCTCAAAATGCTTGTCAGCGATGTTCACGCCCTGGCTGCGATAAACGTCTTGAATCTCCCCCAGCAGGTATAGCTGCGTCGCTTTGGCGCCTTGAACGCGCAGAATCTGATGCGGATTCTTCGAGCCTTCGGTCAACTGCGTCCCCGGATCAACCGTCATGCCATCGTAAATGTTCTTCCGCAAGCGCGCATTCTTGGGTATCTGATGCTCCTCTTCATCGCTCTCTTCAAAACGGATGTAGATGGTGCGATCTTCGATATGAACCTTGCCCGACAGCCCGGCATGAAGGGCGTCATCACCATTCTTGGCAATAAGGTCGCCTCTCGCGACGTCCTTGCCGTCTTGAACTGTCAGCTCCCAGCCGTCTTTTACGACGTGCGTCTCGTTCGCCACGACGCTGTCGGTGATCGTTGCGGTAAGGATGCGATCGCCATCTTTATCGCCGCTTTCGGTAAAGCGCAGTACACCGCCGATTGATGCGATTAGCGCCTCGCCCTTGGGCTTGCGCCGCGCTTCAAAGAGCTCTTCGACGCGCGGCAGACCACTGGTGATATCGCGCACTTCGGCAGTGCCGCCGCTGTGGAAGGTCCGCAGCGTCAATTGTGTGCCCGGCTCGCCAATGGACTGCGCCGCGATGATGCCCACAGCCGCGCCGATATTCACCATATCGCCGGTGCCAAGATCGCGGCCGTAGCACAAAGCGCAGACGCCATGAATCAAATCGCAAGTCAGCGGGCTGCGCGCTTCGATCTCTTCCAGCGTCGAGCGTTCAATCCTCTCCGCGATTTCTTCATCGATCATTTCATTTCGGGCGACAATCAACTCGCCGCTGTCTGGATCGACGATGTCCTCCGCCGAGCAGCGGCCGACGATGCGTTCCGCGATGCTTTGACCGGCGATATCATCATCGCGGCGGATTCGAAGCCCGCTGGTCGCGTTGCAATCCCAGCGGTTGACGATCATATCTTGCGCCACATCCACCAGACGGCGCGTCAAATAACCGGCGTCAGCGGTGCGCAGGGCGGTATCCGCCAAGCCCTTGCGCGCGCCGTGCGTCGATATGAAGTACTCGAGCGCGTTCAAGCCTTCGCGGAAATGGCTGCGAATGGGCAAGTCGATGATGCGCCCTGATGGATCCGCCATCAATCCGCGCATGCCCGCGAGCTGAGTAATCGGACCGAAGCCGCCCTTGGTCGCGCCAGAGATCGCCATAATCGCGATGGGACCGTAGGGATCGAGCGAATCCTGAATTTGATCTTGCAATGTGTCTTTGGCGCGGTTCCATTCATCGATCGTGACCTGATAGCGTTCTTCTTCGGTCATCAAGCCGCGGCGGAAATCGCGCTCGGCTCTTGTCACCACATCCTCAGCTTCTTTCAGGATATCGCTGCGCTCGTCCGGCACTGTCAAATCGCTGACGGCGATGGTAGTGCCCGAAATAGTCGCGTAGTGAAAGCCGTAATTCTTGATCGCGTCAACGACCTCGGTCGTCTTTTCGCCACCAATCACCTGATAGCAGCGCGCCACCAGCTGCTGCAAACCTTTCTTGCCCATCGTCTCCTGCACGAAGCGCATCTCGTCCGGCAGAATCCGGTTAAAGACAGCGCGTCCAACCGTGCAGATTTCCGGCTCCTCCTGTGGCCCGCGCTCGTCGTACACATTGCCCAGCAAGATCGGCGTATGCAAATCGACCAGACCGAGGCGGTACAGGTACTCCACTTCGTCCATATCGACCACAACGCGTCGCTCATGCAAGTTGGTGATCTCGAGCTGGTCTTCCAATCCGCGCTCGCGTAGGTACTTGCGCATCTCGTAGGCGTTGGCCAGCATGCAATCGACCTCGCCCGCCAAAACCGCATCTACCGTTTTGTCCACCGCCGACTTGATCAGCTGCGCGCGTCCATTGGCATCGGGCCCCATTTCGTCGATGTAAAGCTCACTGTTCGGCACGCGGCGGAATTGCGCGTAGTAGTATCCGTTGGATCGGAAGGCGATGCCCACCTTGACGTCGCCGGCGAGGGCGGCGTCCATCGCGCGGAATTCGCCGGCGCGCGATTTCAAAGCGACAATCTCCACCGTCGGATCCATCGTGAGATAATAATTGCCCAGCACCATGTCTTTCGATGGTCCCACAATCGGCGCGCCATCCGACGGCTTCAGCAGATTCCGCGTGCTCAACATCAAGTCGCGCGCTTCGGTAACCGCTTGCTCGCTGAGCGGCACATGCACCGCCATTTGGTCGCCATCGAAATCGGCGTTAAACGCGGAGCAGACCAGCGGGTGTATTTGAATCGCCTTGCCCTCAACCAACAAGGGCTCAAAAGCCTGGATGCCCAGCCGATGCAAGGTCGGCGCGCGGTTGAGCAATACGGGCCGCTCGCGAATGACTTCCTCGAGCACTTCCCATACTTCCGGTCGCTCGCGCTCAATGATGCGTTTGGCGCCCTTGACATTGCTGGCGTAGTTGTACGAGACCAGGCGGCTGATCACAAAAGGTCGGTAGAGCTCCAGCGCCATCGTCTTGGGCAAGCCGCATTGATGCAGCTTCAGCTTGGGACCGATGACAATCACCGAGCGGCCCGAATAATCGACGCGCTTGCCCAGCAGATTGCGGCGGAATCGTCCCTTTTTGCCCTTGAGCATATCACTGAGCGATTTCAACTCGCGGCGTCCGCGGCGGCTCAGCGCTTTACCCCGCTGGCTGTTGTCGATCAAGCTGTCGACCGCCTCTTGCAGCATGCGTTTTTCGTTTCGCACGATGACATCGGGCGCGCCCAAATCGAGCAGATGCTTGAGGCGGTTGTTGCGATTGATGACGCGCCGGTACAGATCATTCAGATCGCTGGTGGCGAATCGGCCGCCATCCAACTGCACCATCGGGCGCAGATCCGGCGGAATCACGGGCAATACAGTCAATATCATCCATTCGGGTCGATTGCCGTTCGGCTCGTTTTCTTGCTTGGTTTCATCGGTATCGATCACGGTCTCGCGGCTGCTGCGCAGGCTCTCGACAACGCGTAGGCGCTTCGTCGCTTTACGGCGCCGCTGCTTGGATCTTGACGTGCGCACCTCAAGCCACAATTCTTCGGATAGCCTTGCCAAATTCAATCCGCTGAGAATCTCGTAGAAAGCTTCAGCGCCCATATTCGCCTGGAAGACATTGCCAAACTTGCTCTTCAATTCACGATAGCGACTCTCGGACAAGAATTGCAGCACATGCAGTTCGTCCAATTCGCTGATCTGCTTTTCGGCGCTCGCGCGCAAGCCAACCATGCGCTCGTCCAGCGCCGCGAGGTGTTCTTCCATTGAACTGTCGACATCAACATTGGCGGTATCAATCGCGCCGCTGTGCTTCTGTATCTCTTCCTGAACCAGCGCATCGGTTTCGCCTTGCAGCCCGCTCAGGTATTCGTTGACCTGCTCCTGAATCCGAGAGATGTGAACATTGGCGACCGTCTCGCCCTGGGCGACAACGACCGCCGAAGCCGCCTCCAGCGCGATCGGCGAAGTCGCCGCTTGGCCCAGCATGTTTTCGACCTGGGTCTGCGCGACTTGCGCTTCATTCATCACTTCGCCGATGAGGCGATCCCGCTGTTCGTTGAAATGTTCGCGGATAGCGGCCGCCTGATTGTCGAAATCCGCGGCGATTTGATCGCGCTTCTCACGAATCTCGCTCATCTGCTCTTCAATATCGCCAGCGAGTTCCTGTTCTTTGCTTTGCAATTCCTTCTCAATGCGGGCGACTGCCTTGCCGCGCGCGTCCTCATCGACCGTGGTCACAACATATTGGGCAAAGTAAAGCACACGATCGAGATTGCGCCGGCTCACATCCAGCAGTAATCCCAGATAACTGGGCACGCGCCGCGTATACCAAACATGGGCGACCGGCGCCGCCAGCTCGATATGTCCCATTCGCTCGCGCCGCACAGAAGAACGCGTCACCTCTACACCGCATTTGTCGCAGATGATGCCCCGATAGCGGATATTCTTGTATTTGCCGCAATAGCACTGCCAATCGCGCGTGGGACCGAAGATTCGCTCGCAAAATAGCCCGTCCATCTCCGGACGCAGCCGCCGATAGTTGATCGTCTCGGGTTTCGTCACTTCGCCATAAGACCAGGACCGCACCTGCTCCGGCGAAGCCAGACTGATACGCAATGCACTGAAGTCTTTCGCCTCCAAGACGGAACCTCCTCTGCGCTATTATTCAGTTGATTGAATGAAGATGACCGGAAGAAAGAGCCGCATTATCACCCTTGAATAGCAAAAGACATACAGAAGGCACAGCTTCTGAGCCTCGCCCAAACCGTGATATATTTGCGTTTTTCCATTGCTGAGGATTATAACCCGCGCGGTTCAGCTATGTCAAGACGCGAACAAAAAGTCGCCACTTTGTACACCGATATCTTTAGGGGCGGTCCCCGCATCGCAAATTACGCGGCGGTTGGTAGGGGCGTTTGACCCGCAGTGTCGGCGGTCAGCGTCGAAGGGCGATGTCTACGTGCCCTACGCGACCTGCGCGAGGCGCTGAAACGTCCCTATCGTCTCCGGTTTGTTCAGGGCGTCTCGGCGAGACGCCCCTAGAAATCGTCATAGCCGCTGGCCGCCCTAGCCCTTTACCGCGCCGATCGTCAATCCCGATATGAAGTAGCGCTGCAACATCAGAAACAGCAGGATGACCGGCACGGACACCAGCGTGGCCGCCGCCATCATTTCGCCATATGGAATCTGGGACGCCGTCGCCTGGCTGCGCATGGTCGCAATGCCGACCGGCAGCGTGATAACTTCGTTGCCGCGCAGCACCATCAGCGGCCAAATGAAACTATTCCACGATCCCAGGAAGGTCAAGATCGCCAGCGTCGTCAAGCCGGGCCGCACCAAGGGGACAATAACCTGCGCGTAAATGCGGAATTCAGAGGCGCCGTCAATCCGCGCCGACTCCATCAATTCCGACGGCACCGCCTGTATGTATTGCCGCATCAGGAAAATGCCAAAAGCCGGCGCCATCCAGGGGATGATCATCGAAGCGGGATGATTGACCCAGTCGATTCGGCTCATCAAGATGAAAAGCGGAATCAGAATCAACTGGAAGGGAATCATCGTCGAGCCGATTAGAATGATGAAGAGCAGATTCTTGCCGCGAAAGTAATACTTGGCGAAGGCGAAACCCGCCAGCGAACAGAAGAAGAGCACGAATATCGTCACCACCGCAGCGTAAATGATGCTGTTGGCATACCAATAGGGAAAGTGCCAGCTGGTCAGCAGGGTTTCGTAATTCTTGAACGACCACTCAGCCGGCGGCAGCCAGGGAGGCAGCGTGAATATCTCGGTCGTGGTCTTGAAGGACGAATAGATCATGAAGGCGATAGGCGCGACCGTCAGCAAAGCCCCGCTGATAACCACAACATGCAGCGCAATCACACCAAGGCGCCGACCGGTTCGCTCGTCCATCAGTCGGCATTCCGGAAGACGCCGTACCACTGCAGCTGAAGCAGCGACAAGATGAATACGGTCGCGAATAGCACTGTTCCCACCGCCGATGCGAAGCCAAGACGCAAACGCGTATAACCGCGCTCATAGAGATATTGCACGACGCTCATACTAGCGTTCGCGGGTCCACCGGTGCCACTGGTCAAAATGTGGATTTCGTCGAAGATTTGAATTGAACCTAACAACACAATAATACTGACGAATAAGATGATCGGTCGCAGCATGGGAATTGTGATGCGGAAGAACTTCTGCAGCATACTCGCGCCATCAATAGAGGCCGCTTCGTATAATTCTTCGGGAATGCTTTGCAGCCCCGCCAGAAAATAGATGGTCAGCAATCCGGTCGAGCGCCAGGCGATCAGAATAATAATCGCCACCTTGATCCACGATCGATCACCCAGCCAGTAAATCGGCTCCATGCCTAAGTAAATCAGCGGCGCGTTTAGCAAGCCCGTGTCGCGATTGTAGACGATCTGAAAAACCAGCGTAACCGCCACCGTCGATGTTACTACCGGTGTGAAGTACATCGCCCGCCAAACATTGCTGAAGCGCAAGGATTTGGCGTTGAGCAGCACGGCCAGCACCAGCGCCAGGGGCAGGACAATCAGAAGGCTGGCGATGGCGTAGATCGCCGTATTCGTCGCCGCCTGAGCGAAAACCTTGTCGCTTAGCAGGCGCCCGTAATTGCGCGCGAGAACAAAGCGCGGATCGTTTATGCCATCCCAACGGAACAAGCTCAGCACCAGGGCGATCAGGCTGGGCGCCAGAAAGAAGAAAGCAAACAGGACGTAAAACGGAGAGATGAAGGCGTAGGGCGCCAGCTTGTGCTGCTGGAATCCTCCGCCACGGCGCGCCTCGCGCCCACGCGTTATCGCCGCCTGAACCATGCGTTGCTCCTACGTCAGAAGTACATGTAAGGGCGAGACCTGCCTCGCCCCCAACCCAAGGGATAGAGCCATGCTGTTAACCCCCATCCCCCGGACCCTTCCCCCATAAGGAGGGAAGGGGAGCAAAATACGCGAAATCGGCCACTATAGCCCCACCCTCTTGATGGAGGCGGGGTTTGGAGTGGGGGTTTGCCGCAACACAAACAACGCTACTCGGCGAAGGCGATTTCGTCTTCCATGTATTGCACGATATTGTCTATCGCTTCATCAGCGGTGACCGTGCCATCAAAGAACAACGCAAGCTCAGCCGCCATTTGCAGCTCAAAGGTCCGGCGGAACAAGCTCTGATACCAGATCGGCACATCGTCCACAATCTCGGCGAAGACCTCGCCCGTCTTTTGACCGGCGTAAAACGGATCGGACAATCCCACGATGCGATCATCGTGGAAAGCAGCTGCCATCGTCGGATAGTAGGCGATCTCCTCGAAACGCTTGATCTGACTCTCCAGCGTCACATACGTGTATTGCAGCAGCTCCCAAGCATATTGCGCGTTCTCGTTTTCCTTGGCGACGGCGAAACCGGTGCCGCCCCAGACGCTAGTCTTATGACCCGTGCCATCGTCCCAAACCGGCATGCGGCCAATACGGAATTGCTCAGCCATATCTTCCGCTTGCGGTTTCAGGATGTAATCTGAATACCAATCGGGCATAATCGCCCCGACCAAATTGCCTTCGCGATAAGCATTGATGATCGCCGGTCCCCAAACTTCAGCGCTGGGAACGTAGCGTATCGCGCCGCTGTCCAAGCCCTCGAGCAGCAAGTTCAGCACTTCAATCGCGATCGTCCGATTTTCTTCCTCCGGCAATACAAACTCGCCGTGTTCGTCGAATATCGCGCCGCCGCGCTGCAGCAGGTACATCATGAACATGCCGCCATGGTCGGTAATATAAGACATTGCGATGCCTTCATCCGCCAGCGCCGCGCCAGTCTCCAGGTACTCGTCCCAGGTGGTCGGCACAGACAATCCCCGATCCTCAAATATCGATGGCTGATAATAGAAGACAACGGCGGAAAGCGAGCTGTCCACGCCATAAACGCGACCCTGATACTTGTAAGGCGTGTGCCGCCCTTCGACGATCAGGTCATAATCGTCAGCCAGCAGATCGGTCAAATCAAGGAACTTGCTCTCGATTATGCCGCCTTGCATGAAGCGCGGGAACGAACCTTGCTCGATGCCCAGCAAATCCGGAATCTCCTCGCCAGCCGCCAAATTGCCCAGCACCTTGTCAAACACGCTGGGCACCACCTCGAATTCAAAGGTGAAATTGACATCGGGGTAGCGCTCTTGCCACTCCTCGGCGCGCGCGTTGAAGAATTGCACGTACAAGCCGTCGTGCGTCCACATCGTCAGCGTCACTTCGCTGGCGTCCTGCGCCGCCGCTGGCAGAGCCGCCAATAGCAATGCGCAAGTCACGATAACTGTGACAATGGTCAAAATCCTACTCATTTCTTCCTCCCAGTCTATTCAGAAAACCGCACAAATCATGAGGCGAATTTATAATACCGATTCGCGTCGCCACTGTCAAAATCTGCCAGTCTCGCGGGTGTGGTGAATGTGTTGATATATCCCTCGTTTCCCCCACCCTAAATCCCTCC
>JAPPFH010000114.1 GCA_028875185.1 Chloroflexota bacterium
ACGCCTGATAAGCGTGAGGTCGCAAGTTCAAGTCTTGCTTGCCCCACAGGCAAGTAGGGGGACGTAGCTCAGTTGGGAGAGCGCCTCGTTTGCACCGAGGAGGTCAGGGGTTCGAGTCCCCTTGTCTCCACAAGGGGATATAGCTCAGTTGGGAGAGCGCGTCAATCGCACTGACGAGGTCAGGGGTTCGAGTCCCCTTATCTCCATTCCACAGTTCTAAACCATAAAGTCCACTCTACTTTGATCAATTTCACAACTACTTAACTGTTCGGTTTCTGCGCCGGGCTCTGGATGTTTTGCTATTTTGCAAGGACACGGGAAAAAGATTTACCGCAGTTAAATCTGATATTATCACTATGAATAGGTTAAATTGCATGCCTGAATGAAGATTTTGCATATCGTACCATGTTTGTTGACGGCGACTTAAAATTGGTTATACTCTACAAGATACCATAGACAAAGTAGGCGCCCCATGTATAAGAGACTTGTATCATTTGCAGTCGCGATTCTGTTCAATCTTATTTGTATATCGTTAATTGCCTCGGTCGTGCTTTTTAGAGCGGACGTAATAACGGCGCAAAGTGGATCCACCAAGGTCGATGATGTCGCGCTGGCGCCTCGAAGCGTCGAAGCGGCAGAGACTGACGAAGACGATGACGACGATAGCGGCGATGCAGATCCGCCAACGGCAGACGATGGTACCGATAACGATGGCTATGACACGCCAGCGGGTGAAGACGATGATGTCATCGTTTATACAATCAGACCCGGCGATACGCTGTGGAAGCTCGCCGCCAGACTCGGCGTGCCATACGCGGTGCTAAGGGCGCAAGACGACAGTCCGTCCCTGATTTACCCTGGCCAGCAATTCTTATATCGACTGTCGGACCGCATTGATTCATCGATTCCGCCGACTGACGATGATGGCACGGACAGCGATGGTTACGATACACCGCTGCCCACCACCGACTTCGACGGGATATCCACGCCGCCGCCGACGGACAATGACGGCACGGACAGTGATGGCGTCGATACTCAAGCAGTTGGAGCGCGCGGCGATTCCCAAGCAATTCAACAGCAAACTCGCGAGCAGAATGATCCCCATACCGACAACGACGGCACGGACAGCGATGGCTTTGACACGACCGGCAATTATACCGACAACGACGGCACGGACAGCGACGGCGTCGACACCACGGGCAACATGACCGACAATGACGGAACAGACAGTGACGGTTATGACACGACTGGAAACGTGACAGATATCGACGACACAGACGACCAGGATGACACTGACGACACTGGCGTATCTTCATGACATCGGCGCCAGCGGCGACACGGTATTTCGAGCAGGTCGCTCTGCCTGACGATCCGGCGCTGCCGCGGCTGCCGCTGCTATTCGACTCTGAGTGGGTCTCGCAGGCTTGTATTGAACGGCTGCCGGACGATTATGGCGCGCCAGAGCGAATACGCATTCACCATTTCATCCACAGCATCGGCCGGCGCGCGCTCGTCAGCTACGAGGTTTCCTGGCCCGAAGACCAGTATTTGCCGCCGGAGTATTTTGTGGCGAAGACGAGCGGCGATGGACCGGTTGAGCTGGCGCGCTACCCGGTGGACAGCCGCTTGCCCGGTCTGGTCGAGGCGGCCGAGCCCAATAGCGTTCTGGAACTCGCGAACAGTCATGTCCTAACCATGCCCGCCCGCCGCGCGCGCGTCCAGCTTATTCGATACCGGCCCGAATACCGCGCGGTGCTGCGCCACCGACTAGGCCGTGTGCGTCTTTATGCGCGGGTAATGCGTCCGTCTGATGTCGATGATTTCTTGCGTACACATGAAGTTGCGACAAAGACAGCATTTGTGGTCCCCGGGCTGGCGGGCTGCTGGCGCGAGGGTGGAGTAGTCTGGCTAACGGAGATTCGCGGGAGAGACCTTCGCCGCCGTATTCGCAGGCGCAAATCGACCGATCCTACGCGGCTGCTTGAGGGGCTGGAATCTCTCTGGAATGTGCCGCTACATGGTTGCGCCATTCGTCCTTTCAGTCTCAAACGCGCTTACGACCGCGCTATGGGCAGCTTCAGGCACAATTTGCGCGAAGACGCGGAATCGACATATAAAGTGAACGCAGTCGCGGAGGCGCTGAATCCATTTGTCGAGTCTTGGCGTCCGTCGCATATGGCTCACAACGACTTCTATGACGATCAACTGCTGTTGATGGAAAACGGCCGCATCGCGCTAGTTGATCTGGAGGACATAGGTCCCGGCGATCCCATGCTGGATGTCGGCAACTTTCTCGCTCATCTTCGCTGGTCGTCCCAATCCAGCAATCAAGACCGCGCCGCCAACTGCCGGGCATACCATGAGGAAATGCGGCGCGCCGCGCTCGATCGCTTCCAATGGGACGCGCATAACCTCGCGCTGCGAGAAGCTGTGTGCCTTTTCCGAATCTGCACCAACATAATCAGGCATCCAAAACCCGATTGGATATTCCGCCTGGATGCTGGGCTTGAGTTAGTTGGCGAGTGCTTGAATTAACAAATGGCTCCGAGATCATAGCGGCTCTCCCGCGAGACGAAGGACTGCATTGAGCGAACTCTCTCATCAACGCTGTGTGGCTATGAATTCCCGGGTCTAGTCGCCTCGGCGCCGCATCAAGTAGAGTATGCGTTCCGAATCTTCCAGCGGTCTCGTCTTCACAATTTCGTATGACTCGCTGAAACTCGCTTCGAATCCGTCCACCGTATATTGATCGAAAATGTCATCGCGCGTACGGAGCAGCTTCTGAACTTGCTTGTCGCTTTTCGGCACAAACTCGATGACAAGCCACTCAGCAAGCCGCGCAAAGTATTCGGCAACGCTCGCGAGCGGGACATTGTTGGAGATTGCCAGGTGGTGGATCAGCGCCAGGGCTAACAAGCAGTCGGCTTTGCTGCGTTCAGCCAGCGACTGCCTCTCGGCATTTGCCCATCCGATCGCCCCGGATGGATTCACCAGGTCTAACAAGAGCGGAAGAACATTCTTTTCCTCTTCGCCTTTGACTTTGAGATAATTCGCCTCAACCACGCCGGGGTCGTTATCCGCCGATACGGTAAAAGCGCCGGCGCCGCTGGCTATCCGGCTGAATTCACCGGTATTCGCGCCAAGATCCAAGACGAAACTCGGCTTGATCAATTCCAGAAATTCAGCAACCAATCTGAGCTTATGACCGAAGGCCGCTTCCAGGTAGCTTTCGCCTTCATAATAGCCAGACCAATCGGAATCGTCATGTCGCCAGCGCAGCCCGCTTATAGTGCTGCGGAGGCTGTCCGCGATTTGCAGCAGCGACTGTTTGCCGATGCCTTTCCGACCCATTGAGCGGGCTGCGCGTGACGCATCCCTGTATCTTTGCTGCGCGCGGGCGTGCAGGTGAAGGTGCATCAGGATGCCAAGTTGACGATAGGTCGTCTTTGGCGCGATGGCGGACGCCAGATCAAGCGGTATGCCATCAATATAGACGCGCAGCAACTGGCTAAGCCGAATATCTTTATGGCTCATCAACATCAGCGGCGCCAGGAAATGTTGGCAAAACTGCTTGTAGGCAACCCAAGCCTGCCCCTCTTGATAGACTTCAAAGGACAAGGTGTCAATCAGGATAGGCTTGCCTTGCGAGAACTGCACATTGTATGCGCTGGCGTCTTTAAGCACCATGCCTCGCGAAAGGGCGCG
Source organism: Chloroflexota bacterium (assembly GCA_028875185.1). Lineage (GTDB taxonomy): Bacteria > Chloroflexota > Anaerolineae > Aggregatilineales > Phototrophicaceae > UBA6055. The sequence continues at coordinate 3,706 of JAPPFH010000114.1, forward strand.
TTTCTGCACCGCAAGCGTCAGCAGCGCGGCATCCTTCATCTGGCTGAATGACCATTCGTAGGGATACGTGATGAACGGTATCTGGAGCGGTTTGAGGAATTTATAGGCCTCGCTGCCCTTTGGCGCCGGATGGTCCAGTTCTTCATGTGGCACAAGCAGATTGCGCTCGCTCAATTCGGCATATAAGCCGCTGCCAACCAGATGGTCGAAATTTGTTCGATAGCGCATATTGACCTGGCGATAGACGATTCCATCCCGCTCGAATACGAAGCCGCTGGGATCACGGAACGAGCCCGTAACGCGTTTGAAATCCGTCATGCCGGGTTTAAGTCGCGGTTGTTGCTATTGCTGAAGATATCGCGCGCGGCATCGTCTGGGTTGCCAAACAGCCCGGGGGCCCGATTGATCCAGGACTGGAACACGAGCGCAATGTTGACGGCCCAGGCAGCGCCGTTCCACCTGGCATGTCCGTGGCCGCCGGGATTTGTATCGGCTGGCACAGTCTTTCGGCTAGGGAATATCATTCTTGGGTTGACTTCTGATGTCGACATTCTTTTGGATTGCTCCCTTCGCGATGCATGTCGGATTGGCTATGACATTTTGCATCGCCACACAATTGTCAACTCGCAATCAAGTCAGCTCAATCCTGCCAACGCGCGTAGATATCGGTCACGTCTACCTGCTCAAATGGCGCGCCGTTTCCGATCAATACCTCGAACAGGCGATTGTCTCTAAACTCAAAGCCGCTATCGAACACGGCATTGAAGAGTAGCGGAAAGGTATTGACAGACGTATGAACTCGCGGGATTTGCAGCTGAAACCGCTCGGGCAGGTAATAGGCTGCGTATGCGTCAAAGTGCAAATATCTCCGCCTTTCAAGCTGTACGCGCGTAGCGCCGTATGTTGAACCGTGATCGGCTTGAAAGATTATAATGGGCGGATGGCGCGACACTGCCAGTATGGTATCGATCATCTCAAGGAATATGCTGTTTGTGAATTTGAATTCTGAAAAGTATTGACGGTGACTGGGTTTGTTGATCGGGCCAATGATGTCGCCGCGCTCGTCAAATACAGTTGGGAAATGCGGCTTAAGCAGATGGACAAACGTGAAAGTTGCTTCCGGCATTGAAGCGATTGCGGGAATTTCATCGATTGTGGCCAAGAAGCGTTGTGGCGCCAACATGTCATAGGACCCGACGCTTGAGCCGAATATGAATGCCTCCAATTGCTTGGCGAAAAGCCTTATCAATGTTGTATCCAAATATAACGATACGAAGGACCGCTTGTAAAACAACCCGATATCAGTATTCAATTGGAGATTCTGATCGTCTGCCTGGAGCGCAACTGAAAGCGAAGCTCTATCGACCAAGATGTCAGTCGTGCCGCTGGGCGTAAAGTCACGATTGATATCGGCGATTGCGCTAGGAATGAAGAAACCAGATAAGAGCTGAACAAAAGAGTAGCCGAGCTGCTTAAGGTGACGGGCAACGGCGCTGTCCGAAATAATGAGCCGCAAATAATCTTGATCTCGCAACTTGGTCGGATTCGAATCGACATAGCGCATGTTCAGCGTCGATGCCAATGACGCCAAGGTAAGTCCGTAATTGGCTTGGGTTTGGCGCGCAACCACGAATCCTCGCGCCTCTAGCGCTTCTGTAAACGCGGAATTGTCATAGTTCATCTCGCTCTTGAGCCAGGCATCGCTCGGGTAACCATCGGGGACGATGTAATAGATGTCAGGCCGGTCGTTTGAGTCCAACACAGTCGTCCGGGATTCGTCGGCATCTTTCAAGCCCTGGCGCCGCAAGTGCTGTCCCAGGTCTATTGTGGCATCGAAACGCTGCGTAAATATCGCGGCCAATTGCATGAAAGTCATTGTCATTGCGATTAGATTCAGGGGGAAAACAGCCTGCCGAACATAATCCGCATAGCCTGCCTTCTGCAACTCGGCAATCACTGTCGCCAGCACAATCAGAACCGATATTGTCCAGACGATCAGCGGTTCGTTTTCTGATAGTAGATCGAGAATATGTCCGCTCAACGAGAATGCGAGAACAATGAACGAGAGGATCAGCGCGGTTTGGTGGCGGTCTCGGAAAACGAAATTAATCGCGGCAAAGCCGATTGATGTTGTCAGCATCAGCCAGAATATGCAGATGAGCGCCTCCCGGTCAATTACCGAGCCAAAGTTGACCGTGTAAAGGTGCAGGATCGGGACAAGGCCCAACAGCCACGGATATATGGGCAGGCGCCACATTTTCAATTGTGAACCTGGCACAGCGAGACCTCTTTAGATGCCGCCTTTGTTTGTGATTCCGCGTATCATGCCGCCTGTCAAGACTGACTCATGTCTCGCATCGCGCCGCGCCAGCGGTTTCGACGCCGCGGCGTAGGAGGCGCCTAAAGCAAAATAGCGCCCGCTCTAGCTCGGCGGCCGCTGATGCATTCGCCAACTGCGCCATTTGGCGTAAAGTCGCGATAGATATCCGCAATTGAACTGGGCATCAAGTAGCCAGACAGTAGCTTTATATACGTATAGTCAAGCTGCTGAAAATATTTGGCTACATCGCTATTGGCAATCGACAATCGCAAGTAATCGACAGCGTGTAAATCCGTCGGATTTGTGCTGAAGTCCTGTATGTTCAATGTCGACGCCAGCGACGGCAGCGTTGCTCCATAGTTGTTCCGCGCGGGTGAATTGACCTCGAATCCACGAGATCGCAGCGCTTCGGTAAATGCCGCACTGTTGATTTTGACGTTGCTCTGATGCCAGGCATCGCTGGGGTAACCGTCCGGAATGATGTATTAGACAACACCTTCGCCGCGCGACTGGTTAATCATGCCGGCTCTGCATCGTCAGCCTGCAGCTCATCTCCGTCTTCGTCAATTGATTCCTGCTTTATGCCAAATAACGAAAGCAGCCTGGTTTTCCAGAGGCGAAAGGTGGCCGCGATGCCGACGAGCATGGCAATGAGGATCTGTACAATAAGGCTGCCAGACCCTGGATCAAGGTATGCGACTAGCGTCTTGAGGAATGCGAATGCGACCCCCAACTTGACAAGCAACCGGTTCCAATTCATTTATCCCTCCTAATTTGGGTCCGCCCGCGATCTGGCTGGACAATCCGAAAACATTATGCCGCGAGGCAATATGTTGATTCAATCTCAATCATACCAGCGCGCATAAGTTTCCGTTACGTCTTTCTGGTTGAACCTCTCCAAATTGATTATTTCAATAAGACGATTGTCTTGCAGTTCAATATCCTCCGCCAACACGAGATTCAGAATCAACGGGAAAGTATTAACGAAAGTAAACGGTCGCGGCACAGCCAATTCAAATGCATGCGACACATAGTAGGCGGAGAAGGCGTCAAAATGAATTCTGCGAGAGCCGCCGGTGCTGATTCCATATGTCGAACTATGATCTGACTGAAAAATGATTATGGGTTCATTCTCCGATTCGTTCAGGATTTTGTCGATCACAGTAAGAAATCTGGCGTTGAGAAACTGCAACTGGGCAAAGAACTGATGTGGCTTCGGGCGATTGATGGGAGATATGATGTTGCCTTGTTCGTCAAAGGTAACTGGAAAATGCGGCTTAAGCAAATGTACGAATGTGAAGGTGGCTTCGGGCATGGCGACGATCGAATCAAGTTCATCAAGCATGTCGAGAAAGCGTTCGGGCGCGTTCAGATCGTATGGCATGGCGCTGTCGTTGACAAAGGCCGACTGCATTGCGTCTCCTATTGGTTTCAACGGAGTTGTTTCTAGATAGAGAGAGACGAAAGACCTTTTATAAAAGAAGCTCTTGTCGCCAACTTGATAAGTCTCGCCTGCTGCCGCTGATGTAATTCCGAAGGCATCGTTGGGCAATACCTCAATGTCCACTGCGCCCGCGGGTGTAAAATCGCGATTGATATCGGCAATTGTGCTGGGAATAAAGTAACCGCCTAAGAGTTGGATATAAGTATAGCCCAGCCCCTGCAACCTGCGCGCTACGTCGCCGTCGACGACTAACCGGCGAAGATACGCTTCATCATCAAATCGGGACGGGTTGCTTTCGATGTAGCGCATATTCATCGTTGACGCCAGGGAGAGCAGCGTCCCGGCGTAATTGTTTTGCGCATGCGTATTGACAATGAAGCCTCTTTCTTGCAGCGCGCGCGTAAATGCCGAGTTGTCGTAATCCATCGCTTCGAGGTGCCATCTATCGCTGGAGTAGCCGTCGGGAATGATGTAATAGATATCGGGACGGGACTCCGAATCGGGCAGTTTCTGACCTGCTGTTCTATCATCCGGCGCCCCATCGTTTTGCAGCATGGATGCAAATGCCGTTGCGTCGCGGAAATGGTAGCTCGCGATTGCGGGAATCTGCGCCAGCGCCAATAAGAATGCGATCAGATTTAGCCAAGGTGTGGCTCTAAAAACTAAATCTGGCGTCATTAGATCAGGCAGTTCCGTAATCGCCAGCGCTGCCAGCAGTAAGACTCCGGCTGTCCAAACAAGCAAGGGTTCCCGCTGAAGCGCGAGCTCATGAATATGACCGCTCATAGAGAAAAAGAGTCCAAGCAAGCTGACGATGAGAGCCGATTGGTACCGGTTTGCGCCAAAGGCTCGGGTGATGAAGAAGGCAATGCATGTGGCTGCCAGCATGGCTAAAGCGGCGCCGACAACTTCTTCCTCTTTGACCACGCCAAGGTTCGCCGCATATAGATGCAGTATGGGATACAGCGCCAGCAGCCAGGGAAAGTACGGTTGACGCGAAAGAATGTAATTTGCTCGGCTTCTCATTGGTCCTTCGTGGCATGCAAGGTTGTCAGTCGACCGCTTGCGTATTTTAGGTCAGTACCAGGTACGCGGCAACTGGCTGGCCGATTGGATCGTATCAGTGAAAAGCAGGCTTGTATGCGCGGGAATTGAGTATTCTGAGATCGGGTCTTGCTTCGGCGGATGATCTGTTATATTGTTTACGGGCTATGAAGTCGACCGCGTATTGGCGGTACGAGTGCGTCTTAAGAATCGAATAATCAACGCGAAGGTAATACCTATTGTCGCAT